>PIVS01000958.1 GCA_003353855.1 Desulfobacteraceae bacterium | reverse complement strand
ACCAGCCCAACCTTTAATATCATTAATGAATACCCCGCCAGGGACTGTCGCCTGTGTCACCTGGACCTTTACCGCCTGGGCAGTGTAGATGAACTGGAATATATCGGTTTTGACGACCTTACAGGACCCGATGCCGTCATTGTGGTTGAATGGCCCGGATACCTGGAAGAGATGCAGTTTGCCTTTGACCTTGAAATTTTATTTGAGTTTGATGCAGATTACAACCGAATCATATCCCTTTTCCCCTCTGGACATACCGGTGTAAATCTGGTAAGCAATTTAATTTTATAAATATTAATCTACGTAAAATTCTGGAGTTGTTATGGCGTTAAGAGTACAAAAATATGGCGGCACTTCCGTGGCAGATATTGAGCGTATCTCCAAGGTTGCCGACCGGGTACAAAAGGCCTATGACAAAGGAGATCAGATAGTGGTGGTACTCTCGGCCATGGCAGGTGTCACAGACAAACTGATCGCCCTTGCAAAACAGGCGTCGGAAAGCCCCGACAAAAGAGAACTGGATGTGCTGCTTGCCACAGGGGAACAGACAACCGCAGCCCTCCTTGCCATGCTCCTAAAATCAAGGGGATACAAAGCCAGATCCTTCCTGGGACACCAGGCAGGCATCAACACGGACAGGGCTTCGGGCAAGGCAAGAATCATGAACATAAATTGCAAAAAAATTCAAAAAGCCCTTGATAGCGGGAACATTGCGGTTATGGCAGGTTTTCAGGGGACGGATGAAGACGGAAATATCACCACCCTGGGCAGAGGAGGCTCCGACACCTCGGCCGTTGCCGTTGCCTCCTCCCTTAAGGCTGATGTCTGTGAAATCTTCACCGATGTGGACGGGGTCTATACCACAGACCCGAGGATCTGCAGCAATGCCCGAAAAATTTCAAAAATCTCCTATGAAGAGATGCTTGAAATGGCTATTTTAGGCGCCAAGGTGCTTCAGATTCGATCGGTTGAATTTGCCAAAAAATATAATGTGCCCGTGCATGTCCGGTCATCATTCAATGAGGAGGAGGGAACAATGGTAATCAATGAAAGTGCTGATATGGAAAGTGCCATCGTATCGGGCATTACCTGTGATATGAATGAAGCAAGGATCACCCTGAAACGGGT
>PIVS01000404.1 GCA_003353855.1 Desulfobacteraceae bacterium | reverse complement strand
ACGGAAGCGGATATTTTACCACAGCCGGAAAAAAATATTTTGCATGTTCGGGTCCATAGTGCTTCAAGGCCAGCTTCGAATGCAGCTCTCGCCAAACTTTTTGATTAACTAAACACAGCTGAGGTTTGCTATCCCGGCACAGACATGCTTATGACATATGAACTTATGAGTAAAGGTGGATAGTAAAAAGTAAAATGGCAGGGCCGAGGTGCCACCGCTTCTGACAGCCGCAGGATAGAGCGTTTTTTAGGTTGACTCCGAATTAAATCTTAAATCGGCCGACCATTTCATCCAATTGGGCGGCAAGGGCTGACAGTTCGCCTGAACTTTTCTGAACCTGGCCGCTGCGGTCTGCGATTTGACAGGATGCCTGGTTTACCTCAGTGATGTCATTTGAAATATCACGGGCGGCTGTGGAACTCTCGCTAACGGTCTGGTTGACCTCTTCAATGCCAGTGGAGGCCTGGGAGATGTTCTCCGCGATTTCCCGAACGGCAGAGGATTGTTCTTCCACGGCAGTGGCAATGGCGGCCACAATTTCATTCACATCGGTGATGACCTGAGAGACCTCATTCATGCCGCCCAGAGTGGCTGATGAACTTTCCTGGATGTTGTCGATTTTATCCTTGATATCCATGGAGGCGTTGGAGGTCTGGTTTGCCAGTTCCTTGATTTCATTGGCCACCACGGCAAAACCCCGACCTGCCTCTCCTGCCCGGGCTGCCTCAATAGTTGCGTTCAGGGAGAGCAGGTTGACCTGCTCAGAAATATCGGTAATGGTTTCGACGACCTGGCCGATGGCCTGGGCAGCATCTCCAAGTTCCCCCATCTTCCCTGTGGAGTCCTCAACCTTTACAACGGCTGTAGCAGATATCTCCCTGGCCTTTTCCGCATTCTGGGCAATCTCGTTGATGGTGACGTTCATCTCTTCTGCAGCACCGGCAACTGTGTTTATATTGGTTGAAGACTGGGTCATGGCAGCCGACACCGAGGTCATATTGGCGGTCATCTCTTCGGATGCCGCTGCCACGGCACCTGCTTTTTCCGTGGTCTGCCCTGCGTCGGATGACATTTCATCGGAAATGGCTGCAAGCTTTTCTGATGAGGCAGACAGGGTTTCCACCCCCTTTGTGATATCCGATATCATGGTGTGCAGCTTGTCAACAAAACCGTTAAACCGGTAAGAAAGAATCCCGACTTCGTCCCTTCCGCTGACGGCCAGCCGTTTGGTCAGATCTCCGTCGCCGTTTGAAATATCCTTAAGACCGGCCACCGCTTTATTTATGGGAGTGATAATGGTCAGGGCGGCCAGGAAGATGAATCCACCCACAATCACCAGAACGATGAGGCCTGCAATGAAATTATAGGTTACCATCTTTGTGACCGGGGCCATAAGTTCCGAATGATTCTGGGTCACACCGATGCTCCATCCGGTCATGGGGACCTGGGCAAACCCGGCCACTTTTTTTACCCCTTCGAACATATAGGATGCATAGCCGGACTTTTTGGCGATCATCATCCGGCTGACCTCTTCCATGCCTTTAACGGTCCTCATGTTTAGTTTGAACAAAAATTCCGTGTTGGGGTGGGCGATGAGTATCCCTTCCGAGTTCATCATGTATGCATAACCGGTTTCTCCGATCTTTACCGTGGTCAGCTTTGAAGACAGGGCCGCAAGTTTAAGCACTGAGCATAAGACCCCTGCAAATTTTCCCGAGCCGTCTTTTAAGGGGACGGCAATTGCCACAACGGATTTCCCGCTGGCCCTGGATTTGATCGGCGGGCCGATAACAGGTTCTCCAGATTCTTTGGCCCCCTTGAAATAGACCCGGTCACCCACGTTGACTTTCTTTGTCCGCAGTGCCCCGTTCATGCTGTCTGCGACCATGGCACCCGAGGCATCCGTTATGAAAAAAAGATCATAACCCGCCCCGATAATCTCATGGTGCTTTTTGAAAATGGCATCCATGGCCGTTACCGTAGCCATGGCATTGTCCAACCCGTTTTCAGCCACCTGGTTGACGGTTTCCTGCACATCAGGGATCAAGGCCAGTTCCCTGGCAAATTTTATCTCTTCGGTCATAAATAGCTCCGTGGTCAGGGCAAGGTCCTGGGCAATCCTGAATGTGGACTGCTGCCCTGATTCCATTAGTGCCTTTGATGAGTTACTCACGGATATATAGCCGACAATGAGCATGGGGATGAGTACGACGGTCATACCAAAGGTGATCAATTTGACGCTGAGTTTGATGTCCTTGAATTTTTTCATTTCCTTCCTCCTCAGAATTTATAGATGCTGTTTTGGAAACGTTTAAGGAATCGTTACAAAATAACTTGAACTAAATACCCTGAAGGGCAGAAACTTAGTTTCCCAAACCCCTTAAAAGACTGGGTATTTTGAAAACAAAAGTTCAAGTAATTTTGGAGCCGATCCTAACGACTTGATTTGAATGTTCCGAATTCGATTAATCCGCCGGAATGGGCGGAACCGGATTATGATGTGAGACAGGCGGGAAATATATTGATATCTGCCTGATGACCCCAGGGAAAGGATGGTTCGGACAAGGTCAGTGATTCATCATGGGAACAGGAATCGAGTCTATGGGTCTATGCAGAAAACGGGTTTAAAGTTGCATTCTACCTCCCTATTTTATATATCTTATTTGACGATAGCAGTCTATTTTTGAATCTGCAAATTGTCAAGAAAAATAAAAAGTTTAATTGAAGAGTGTTTTATAAATATTTACCAATATTTCAGTCTATTATCCCTGGGGGAACCCGTATGTTTCATATGGTGGGGCCGGGTGGTTTTATATTTCGCATCAGACATGGACCATTTATAAAAAGAGGAAAGATAAGTAATGAATTTAGGCGTTGTTGTTTATACCAGAGGAGAAAAACCAGGCACATTAAATGCAGTTTGGTGTCATTCGGATGATACCGGGGGAACCGGTGTCGCCACAGGCGGGCCTGTTAATGGATTTGCAGGGGATTACATCATAGAGTACTTTGATGATCAGGGAAATTTTCAGGCCCGAAGAAATCTTATTATTCAAAAGCAGGGTGACAGGTATACGCTTGCCCGATGAAGCAGCCTCTGCAACCGGCTTTCATGGTGTTTCAATATCCTGTGAACCCCGGGGTGGGAGCAGGTGAGCCGCACCCGGATCGTGCCTGATAAAAAAGGATGGGTATCTTACCTGAATTTGATTCAACCCGCCGGATATGGCCCCTGATCCAATGAAATTCATCCCTAATCCAAAGACGTTAATTGCCGGTTTGACAATACAAGCTGCCGGTCGGCAATCCGCTTCACCTGGTCCATATAATGGGATACCAGGATAATCGTCCTGGTTTCTTTAAGGGATAACAACAGTTGTTCAACCTGCCCTGCCGAATCCTCATCCAGGGATGAGGTGGGTTCATCCAGAAGCAGCACCTGGGGATCAAGCACCAAAGCCCTGGCAATGCAAAGCCGCTGCTGCTGGCCGCCGGAAAGCAGGGATGCCTCATCCCCGAGCCGGTCCTTGACTTCGTCCCATAGAACAGCCTGCTTCAATGCCTGTTCCACCTTTTCGGAGATGATCTCCGGATTCTTTTCCCCGATAAGCTTCAGCGGAAAGGCAATATTCTTAGAAATGCTCATGGGCAGAGGATTAGGCGTCTGAAAGACCATGCCGATCTTCCGGCGAAGCCCGGGAAGGTCACACTCCCTCCTGTTAATATTTTCAAATCCGTTTCCAAAGTCAATATTCACACGACCTGTAACCTGTGCCCCGTTGATATTCTCCCAGAGCCGGTTCAAAACGGTTAAAAAGGAGGATTTTCCCTGGCCGGAGGGCCCGGTCACCGAGGTAATGGTCCTGTCAGGAATATCCAGACTGACGTTTTCCAGTATGGGACGGGTTTTATAACGGAACCCAAGATCCCGGATCTGTATTTTTATATTCTCTTTCATTCTCTCTTAACAACATCCTCCCCTGCGTCGGTTAACCCTGAATTGTATCCAATGGGCCACGGCAAACAATCCGGTACAGATCCCAAGCAGGATCAGTGCAGCCCCATAGGCGGAAGCCAATTCAGACGGATCAGAATATTCAGAGGCTGTATAGTAAATATAAAACGGCAGGGCCTCAAAATTCGAAAACAAAGATGAGGGAACGCCTGCTGTGGCCACTACCCCTGTCAGCATGATCACTGCCGTGTCCTCTGCACACCGGCCAATGGCCAGCACAATGCCGGAAACAATATCCGAGACAGATGCGGGCAGTAGAACATAAACCAGATTTTCAAGACGGGAAGCCCCGAGACTTGTGGCAATCAGGCGAGTGTTCAAAGGAATCCCCTCAAGCGCTGCCTGGGTGGTTTTTATGATATAGGGCAACACCAGAAACGCCAGGGCAATTGCCGAAATCATCAGGCTTGGAAAAATTGCCCCTGAGAAGTAGCGGTGAAGAAAGATGGTGATTGAAAATCCGAAAAGCCCAACCACGATTGACGGAATGCCGGCAAGGATATCCACCATCAGACTGAAAAAACCTTTGACACCAGCCTGGGCATACTCGGCCAGATAAATACCAGAGGCAA
>PIVS01000403.1 GCA_003353855.1 Desulfobacteraceae bacterium | reverse complement strand
TGCGCAAAGGAGTAGCAAATGATATCAGGAATATTTTCAATGCTCCCAATCAGTCAGAAGCCGAAAGGTTGCTTGATTTGAGCACTGAGAAATACAAAAAATCCGCCTCCAAGCTATCCTCGTGGATGGAAACCAATATCCCTGAAGGGTTTACAGTATTTTCCCAAATGAAGCATCTCTATTAAGGCTTGTGAGTGCCATATTATCAGAAACAAGTGAAGAGTGGGAAACCGGGAAAAGGTATCTTCCCGCAAAGGAAATTTAACAAAAGCTGTTTGACATAAAAGGAATCCGACTCGACAATTTTACAGAAAAAAATTTGCATTATCGTCCCATTAACCGCTAAGACGATTCCATTGTCGCAAATAAAAAAAGCCCCCCAGTCTGTCACCAGACTGGGGGGCTTTTTTGTTTTAGTTTATTGTAATCTGTTTAATAGCCTCTTTGACCAGGTCCTTTTTCAGGGTGACCCTTAGTACGCCGTCTGTGTATTCAGCCGTCACCTCATCGGTGAGTATACCATCGGACAGGGTAAAGCACCGTTTAAAGGTTCCGGTTTTCCGTTCCCTTCTATAGTACTCCTCTTTGTCGCTTTCATCCCCAAGGGTACGCTCACCTGAAATGGTAAGTATCTTGTCCTCAATGTTCACTTTGATATCTTCTTTGTTGATTCCCGGTAGGTCCACTGCCAGTTCAACGATATCATCCCCATTGCGTATATCCACAGCAGGCTGCCAGGATGTGTCTGTTTTGGCTTTTAGTACAGGATCTGTGAAAAAATCCTCAAAAGCATTTCTAAAGATAGCGGGTGTGTTTAAGGGATTGTATCTGACAAGTCTCATAATTTTCCTCCTATGGTTGATTAATTCCGGCCCATGCCGGTTTTGTTTTCACGTTGAAACAAATTTAATCACCAAAAGGTGTATGTCAAGAAAAACAATCGAATTAATTTGTTGCATTACTAAAAAGATATCCAGCATGAAAGTAATGAGCGTGTGGAGTGGGAGTTCTAAGGCTGGAAAAAGGCAACGATGATAAACGCTTTATTTTTTTTGGGCAGTAATCACCCAGAACAGGGCCCAGGACAGTACCACGGGCAGGATGCCAACGGAAATAAAGACAACAAAATTTCCGGCCCATGGTTTTAGAATAAGAGCGGTAATCAGTGGAATGACAAGGGAGACCACAATTCCAGCTCTCATTTTCATGGACAATGCAGGGACAGGGCCCTTAGGGGCAGCTTTGGGTTCTGGTTTGAACATCCGGGGTATGATCAGGATGCCGGTAATCAAAAGGATGAGAACAAGAATTTCGCTGATACCGGTCAATGGGTCTTCCTTCTATTTCGGGTTTGGATGCACAAAGTGTTTTTTATATTTCAAATATTGCGGTTTTTGTCAATCATTATCAAACCAGGGCTGAACCATCACGGGCAGTTGAAGGGGCATTGGTTTCTCCTTGACATCAAAATCATCCAAGGCTAAACCCTAATGACGTAATGCCAATGGATCTTGTTTAATCACCATCAATGAGTTTATAAAAAAGGATTTAAAAATGTCATGGGTATATCTAACCCTTGCCGGGTTGTTTGAAATCGGATGGCCAGTGGGTCTTAAAATGGCCCAGGATGAGAACACCCGGATTTCTGGTGTTCTGGTTGCCGTGTTTTTCATGGCCGTTAGCGGAACCTTGCTCTGGCTTGCCCAGAAACAGATTCCCATGGGAACATCCTATGCGGTGTGGACAGGAATCGGGGCTGCAGGTACTTTTCTGGTGGGGGTGGTTTTTTACGGAGACCCAAGCAGTCTTGGGCGCTATTTGGGTGTTACCCTGATCATTGCCGGGGTGGCAACCCTAAAGCTTGCGCATTAACCCGGCTAAGCTTGTTTTTTTGGACCCATGAGGCTGGTTATGATGGGGGTTAATTTTTCAGTGTAGTTGCCGGCTCCTGTTGTTGTCACGAATGGTACAAGGGTACGGGCACTGGTTTCCATGCCCGATTCAAAAGGCAGGTCACCCAGGTATCTTACATCAATGGAGAGGGTCTTTTTGGATACATGCTGGATTCTTTTTACAGGTGGAAAGGCAGATTTGCTATCCCTGGCCTTGTTCACAATTATCCTGGGAGAAAACTGAGCCAATACTTTGTCTAGAAGGTTGATGCCGCGGACTCTTTTTTTTTGGATCTTCTGTCTTAACTGGTTCATGGTGGAGGTATTTTCCCCAGAGAGAGTTGCCTCTTGGATCATTCGCCGTAATATTGGATCTCCCGGACCGGAATAAAAGGACTCAGGTCCGAATATCCGATTCAGTTTCCGATATAAAGCCACCTTGATAAAGGCGTAGGCATCCAGGTAGGATGCTGGATCACAGGTTGTCATGACTACCCCGACATCGGCTGCAAGGAAAAAATCCAGGACATTGTATGCTGTATCCCCGCCCAGGTCCACAACCACAAAATCCGCATTAATCCCCTTTGCAGCCTTCATGAGCTTGAGCTTCTGGGCAAATCCGATATTCGAAGCCCCAAGGCAGGAGCTGTTTCCACCAATGAGTTTCGGCCCGTAATCAGTTTTTTCCAGGACCTCTTCCAGGCTGTCCACTTTTTTTTTGAGAAAATCATTTATGGAGGTTTTGATTAAGGTTTTGCCCATGTACAGGTGCAGGTTGGAGCCGCCCAGGTCAAAATCTGCGGCAACGGTTTTAAATCCTTTTGCGGCTAGACAGATAGATAAATTTGCCACAAACAGACTTTTACCGATACCGCCCTTTGCTCCGCCCACTGCTATAATTCTTGCCCTTTTCTTTTTGGGGAGAGTTGTTTTCCGGGTTGCGTGCTGTATTCTTAAATTCAGGTATTCATAGGATTCCTTTATCCTGATGAACCGTTCCTTGCGCCGAAGTCGCAGGCCTGAGTTTTCATGGCCGTGTAGGTCTGGATGGTATTGTTTGGCTTTTTTTCTGAACGCATGTTTGATGGTCCGGGTATCCAGATCTTTTAAAAAATTCGGATCCTGGGCATGGGTCGGAGAAAAAAGGTAGGCACAGGCTTTTTGGAATAGGAACATTCCCTGATCCATTGGGTCTTGGGAATAATGCATGACGATCCTTAGGCTATGGCGGTTTAAAAGTTTATATGTAGGACTGCACGATGGATGAGAGGCGTACTGGCTTATGGATGAATGATTTTCAGTTTCGTGACACCCCGTATAATATCAGTATGGGGAAATCATTGTCAAATGATTTGACGATATAGTATCTGTCGTGTTATCAAAAGGCAAATAAGGAGACTCAATGGATAAAACACAGATAATTGATTTGAGTATCAGTATTGAATCGGACCTGCCCAGTGATCCCCCCATGATGGTTCCGAAGATTGCCTATGTGGACCACAAAACCGGAGCAGATCAGATGATTGAATTTTTCCCCGGACTTGAAAAAGATCAGCTTCCAGAAGGGTTGGGATGGGCACTGGAAATGGTAACTCTCACCACCCATTCCGGCACCCACCTGGATGCACCCTATCATTATCATCCCACCATGGATGGCGGTAAAAAGGCGCTGACCATAGATGAGATTCCATTGGACTGGTGTTTCCGTGACGGGGTTGTCCTTGATTTCTCCCATTTAGATGACGGAGTGGCCATAACTCCTGCCCATCTGGACCAAGCCCTGGATAATATAGATTATTCTCTGAACCCCCTGGATATTGTTCTCATCAGAACCGGGGCTGATAAATTCTGGGGAAAACCAGAATATTTGATCAAAGGCTGCGGAATGACCAGGGAATCAACTCTTTATCTGCTGGATAAAGGAATACGAATAACTGGTATTGATGCCTGGTCCTGGGACCGGCCCCTGCCGTTTCTGGCCGAAGAGTTTGCTAAAACCGGGGATCCATCGGTTATCTGGGAAGCCCATTTTGCCGGTATTGAAAAGGGGTATTGCCACATGGAAAAGCTGGCCAATCTCGATAAAATTCCCAAATCCCATGGGTTTAAGATCTCCTGTCTCCCCGTGAAGATAAAGAATGCATCTGCTGCCTGGGTCCGGGCCGTGGCCATTGTGGACTGATCAGGCACCGGTTTCAGCCACTGCTTTGTTTTTTTTAAAAATGCGCCAATAGCCTGAACACTGCCCTGGAAAACCAGGGCCCTGCCAATTATTCTGGCCTGGTTCCGGGTGGTCCTAAAGCAAAATAGAATGAGCCAGGCCTCAATGGAATAGGAGACAAGGGTGGCCCATACCGCCCCCATGGGACCGTAATCCGGGATAAGCCATAAATTTAGTCCGATATTGATCATACCTTCATTCTTCCACCCGAAGCCAGCGTCCTTAAAGCTGAAGTGCTGGATCAGATTGCAGGAGGCACAAGATGTTCGTGCTTTGATACGATGGGACCGTTTTAAGTTAAAAATTGTTTGGTTGAATTCCGGATTTAAAACAATATATATGTTCTTCACAAAAAGAATAACAAATACCGGGAACATACTTCGATTCTCAGAAGTCATCTGCATGATTTGTTTTTGTAATTTGATAAGCAACGGCACTGTCCGGCCATTGGTATCCACACCTAACACGTCGGCTA
>PIVS01000957.1 GCA_003353855.1 Desulfobacteraceae bacterium | reverse complement strand
TTTTTTCCGCTCTGTCGGCTCAAGGCTGCCATCCAACTGGGAAATTGATTTGATTGCCCGTTGCAAAAGCATCCATCCCATGCAGACATCCCCAAGGGCAATCAAAAAGGGGTGGGAAAAAGCAAAGGCGGTCATCACCTTGGGACTCATGGCCAGAGTGCCCAAATGCACGGCGACCTCACCTGCCTTTTTGACAGCATTTTCAAGCTTGTCTGCCAGGTCTTTGATTTGGTTAAATTCCCGAGCCTGGTCAATGGTTTTCTGAATTTCCCCCAGAAAATCCATGAAACACTTTCCGTTTTTCATTCCCAGTTTCCGCCCCAAAAGATCCATTGATTGAATACCGCTTGTCCCCTCGTATATGCTGGTGATCTTGCTGTCCCGAAGATATTGTTCCATGGGAAATTCCGTGGTAAAACCATATCCCCCGAATACCTGCAGGGCCTGGGTACAGACATCAAAACTTTTTTCAGAACAATAACATTTAAGAATGGGGGTCAGAATTTCAATCACCCCTTTATATTTTTCCCTCTCCTCTTCGCTTTCATCGAATTCAGAAATGTCGTGACAATGGGCGGTAAAATAGATCAAACTCCGCATGCCTTCAACATATGCCTTCATCCACAAAAGCATCCGTCGCACATCCGGGTGCTGGATAATGGGCACCTGGACCGCTTCGGGATCCAACATCTGCAGCAGATTTTTACCCTGGCATCTCTCCTTGGCATGGGTAAGCGCATGGGCATAGGCTGCCCCGGCCAGAGACTGCCCCTGCATGGCAACTCCGATCCTGGCTTCATTCATCAAGGAAAACATGGCCTTCATCCCTTTATTTTCTTCTCCAATGAGGATGCCCTTACAGCCATTCTTGCTTCCCAGGCTTAGGCTGCAGGTCGCACTCCCGTGGATGCCCAGTTTTTCTTCAATACCGGTGCAGACCACATCATTGGGCTTGCCCAGGCTGCCATCCGGATTGAGCCGTATTTTGGGAACTATAAAAAGGGAGATTCCCCTGCTGCCTTGGGGGGCACCCTTGATTCGGGCCAGAACAAGGTGAACAATGTTTTCCGTCAGATCATGGTCTCCGCCTGTGATGAAAATCTTGTTACCGGTGATGGAATAAGAACCATC
>PIVS01000956.1 GCA_003353855.1 Desulfobacteraceae bacterium | reverse complement strand
TCCTTAGCTGTTCTTTCACCAACCGCCTTTAATATTCAGAACTGGCGTTTTCTTGTAGTGGAGGATGCCGACTTGAGAAAAAAGATCAGGGAGGTGGCCTGGGATCAATCACAAGTTACGGATACCTCTTTGTTTATTGTTCTTTGTGCAGATCTGAAGGCATGGGAAAATGAACCTGGGCGTTATTGGATAAATGCACCAAAAGAAGTTCAGGAGTTTATGCTTCCGGCTATAGATAAGTATTATCGAGGTAAGGAGCAGGTGCAAAGAGACGAAGCCATGCGCTCCTGCGGCATTGTTGCACAAACGATAATGCTTGCTGCAACCTCATTGGGGTATGACTCCTGTCCTATGGATGGGTTTGATTTTGAAAAGGTTGCGCAGTTGATTCGCCTTCCGGATGATCATGTCATTGCCATGTTTGTGGCAATCGGGAAAGGCACGAAAGAGGCTTGGTCAAGGCCGGGGCAACTCAGCCTTGATGATGTGGTCGTCAAAAACCGATTTGGGTCATAACAAGGCAAATTAACCCGGACAAGGAAAAAAGCGGTTGCTACCCTATGATTTATCGATAATACAAGCGAGGCATACACATGAATGAAAACGTTCAACATCCCTCCTTTCCCAATCTGCTTGCCCCCCTTGACCTGGGTTTTACCACCCTTAAAAACAGGGTGGTGATGGGATCCATGCACCTGGGATTGGAGGAAATGCCTGACGGTTTTACCCGAATGGCGGAATTTTATGCCCAACGTGCCCGCGGCGGCGTGGGGCTTATTGTAACCGGCGGCATTGCTCCTAATAGAGAGGGGGCTGTCCATGCGGATGCGGCACTGATGGCCACAGCCCGGGACGTTTCCAACCATCGTATTGTTACCGATGCCGTGCATGGGGCAGGCGGAAAGATTTGCATGCAGATACTTCACACCGGTCGTTATGCGTTTAATCCGGATGCGGTGGCGCCTTCGGCTGTCCAGTCCCCCATCAGTCCGTTTTTGCCCAAAGCGTTGACAGACGACAACATTAAACAGCTGATCCGGGAGTTTGTCCAATCTGCATTGCTGGCAAAGGATGCCGGCTACGACGGTGTTGAGATAATGGGCTCTGAAGGCTATCTGATAAACCAGTTTACA
>PIVS01000036.1 GCA_003353855.1 Desulfobacteraceae bacterium | reverse complement strand
TTTTCAATTTCAATAAAATTCCAAGCGCCTGTGCTGCGAAAATTTTGATAAAACTATGCGGCCTTGCGCTCACACTTGGAAAATTTTATGGCCAATTCGATTCTGTAACAGCCTGTCGAGCATGGAATTTATGACCCGCTCAGACAATTTGTGAACCTTGCGTAGCGCAGCCATGGCCAGTTTCATTATCCTCGTTAGGGCATAAGGAAAGTTATGTTGGCCAATTCTTCATGGCAGGCTCTGAATAAATCTCCCAAAGACCGTTGGTCAATGCTTTTCCATTGGAACAGACTCAAGATATTGTATCTGGCCATTACCAGAGAAGTATGATTGAGCAAACCATCATACTTCCGAATTTGGATCTCTTTGACCAATTTCAGGTGTTGTTTGCACATATCCCAACGTTTGCCGTACAGCCTTATTATTTCATTATCTGCTATGGTAATATCTGTTGATAAAAGGGCAAGCCATCCCCGTTTTTTGTCACAGGGGACAAAGATGACTCTTGCTTTGTTCCCATCCGGTAATAGAACAAGGACGCTGGCCTTGATTTTGGCGACCCCTCTTTTTTTCTTTACCTTGCTATAGAGGTCGCTTAACCGAAGTTTTTTTCCATTGTACTCATAGAACTATTTGGGATGGTCCTTAAGTATGCAGATGATGTCTATATACTGGATCAGGTCGAGTCATCAAAGATAAGAGCTTCTTCAGAAGAATCATTTAGGAAACTTTTAATGATAAAATAAATCCGACGACTAAGAAGGATTGTGAAGCGTATCCAGTTGTAGGTTGATGAATTTAAAAAATTATACCCGGCATCCTTGCCGACATCTATTTTTTTATTTCGCACCACACTTTCAAAGAAATTTTTGCCAATAAAAGCCAAGTTAAAGACAATAGTGAACAGTTCCAGGGGCCGAAAACTCGAATACCTATATTTAAAGATAAGGCAGGAAGCATTGTGATCGACGCAAACATGATGGAGACCCATATGTTTTAAGTCCATGAATAATCAGAGCCATACCACTATTTAGTATCCTACAATACAAGCAAGTTTTTTGCCGGACATTGTGTAATTATGACTTCGCGGGATAAATCAATATAAAATTATAAACATCTATAACTTGGATTTTAAATAAAGTGTTAGACCCTACTTGGGTATTTAAACGGTCTCTTCCCTTAGAGGAACTTCCTGATAAATCCTGCTCAGTGAGAGGAAAATAACGAAGTATGAATAAACTGTTAATTATTACCGATACAGATTCCCGAATTAAATGGAGTCATGCATTTTCACAATACTTTGAAAATTTTGATAAGCATTTTGTTCTAAAAAATAATAATGCACCATACGACTTTGAAATACTAAGGCTTGATAATAAGCAGATATTAAAAAGAAGTTTCCTTAATAATTATGATGTAATTATATTAGCTCTTGGTGGTGGTGCGAATCACAAATTTATCATAAGGTTTCATAAAATCTTCAAAACTCACTGTGGAAAAAGGCCTATTTTAATAACTGGATTAAATGGCATATCTGATCCTGAAAACCTGCATGCATTTCTATGTAGGGTTGGTTCAGATTATATATGTCTAAATTCATTGAAAGATTATAAAGTTATCAGTGCAAAATTCAAAGCATTAAATATTACCACAAACCCCTTGTATCTGTCGGGTTATATAAGAAAAGCACCAATAAAAAGTAAAACCAGCATTAAAGATACAATCCTGTTTGTTTGCCAGCCAAACGCACCAAAAACGATTATTGAACAAGAATACGTTATCAGTAAATTAGCCTCATTGGCAAACGCATTTCCTGATAAAACCATCTTAATAAAACCCCGTTCCAAGCGACTAGATAAAGGACTGACCAACACCGAAAAATATTACTTTCACGATATTTACAGATATTTAATTAAAAAGAAGCCGTCAAACTTACATTTTGTATATAAAAACATTGAAACTTTACTGACGAAAATTGATTTGTGCATTACTATCGGTTCAACGGTGGCGTTAGAAGCTATTAATCATAAATGTCAGGTTGCAATTTTAAGTGATTTTGGTATTCGTAATGAATATGGAAATCAACATTTTATTAATAGCGGTTGTTTCATATCATTTGATGAACTTATTCAAGGAAAAACACCTTCCCTTTGTCCAGATTGGGAAAAAGAGAATGCTATATTTGACAGTAGATTAATTAAAGATCTTGTATCGGAAATTGAACAAAAAACTGCTGAGCAAAAACAAACAGGTGATATGCTGGAACTCAATAAAATTTTCTACAACGAAAAGCAACACACATATTTATTCCGTACCTTACAGAAAAAAAAGACGAAAAGACGTATTATAAGTAAAATCTATGAGATATTTTCTGAACTAACTTATATATTCAAAACATGATTTGCAACAATCGTAACCATGCAATCATGTTTAATTGATTGTGGCTAAACTTAGTCGATCATTAACTATCTGTTGTAACAGATAGTTAGGCCGGAGCTGTGGCGAGAAGTTTAATGGGCTGCTCCTCCAGAGATGGCAGAAAATCGATCTCCCCGTCATAACCTGCCACGGGAAAAATTTCCATTGACTCGGTGATGATGGTGGTGGTAATGAACTCAATCATTTTATACTATTTGGTTGTGTAATGTTTATACGAAGGAAAAAAAATGAAAAAAAAAGCTTCATTGTTAGTGTATGGACCATGTTCTAATGCGGGTGATGTATTGATTTATCAATCTATAAAACAATTATTTGATAAAGATATAAATTTTAATTATAAACATATTCGTATGGATAAACTTGAAAAGCTTGATGATATAATAATAATAGGTCCTGGTGGTATACTATCTGGTTCTTATAAACCTGATGAAAAACCGGATGAATGGTTAATAAGACATTTAGATCTTGAAAAAATCAAGTCATATAAAAATACAAATAGAAAGATAGTATTTTTTGGAACAGGAACAAATACACCAGAAAGTGCAAACAAGTCACAAAAACCATTTAATAACTATAGTGAAAAGGTTATTAGAGATTTAATTTCATTATCGAAAGGTGTATTCCTTAGAGGTAAAACAGACATATTGCGAATTTCATCTTTTACCAATACAAACGATATTAATAAATTCAAATTTCAACCATGTCCATCAATGTTTCTAGATAGATTATTTCCCCAAAAATGTAACAAAACTGATAAAATTGCAATAAATTTACCTTTTTATAAGGAACTTAATAAGAATAATTATTTAACACATCCTATTAATAAGTTTATAAATTATGCCAACTCTATTGGATTAGAAGTTGAATTTGTTCCTAATCATACTATAGATGTGAACAAATATGTGTTTGAAATATTTGACAATGTTTTACTGACTGAAAAAACTAAAAATGCGATTATTAATTCCTCTGAGTATTCTTTTTTACAAACAGTTATGGAAGAAGAATGGAAAAATTATATTAATATAGCCGATAGATTTTGTAACTATAGATTTGCTTTTGGTACACGATTACATGGTTGGTTACCTTTCATGTCTTATGATACCCCATCGTTATTTTTAAGTTCAAATCCTATAAGAAGGCCAATGTCAATTGACTATTTTAATAATCCTATATATACGGCAAAATATTCCTACAATTCTAAAAATCTTACTTTAGTTGTTGATAATATGATAGAAAGGTTAAATTATTTTATTAGGAATGAAAATAGTTTAGTGACAAATATAAAAGAGTCAAAAGAATATTTATGGGAAGTTACGAATAAAAATAAAAATATTATGCTTGATGAACTATAAAATATAGATAGTTTTATTATGGTTAGAATTAAATCGTGTAAGATCTCAAAAAGTGTGTGGTAACTGATCGACAGAGTACACAACTGGGTTTTGTGGCTCAGTGGCAGGTGTGTCAATTTTTCTCACAGGCTTTTTGGTTATAGTGGATGGAGGCAGCCTATTGAAATTGATTCCAAAAAATACAAATATACGTTGCTGGCACAAACATTTACGTAATCAGATCTATCGAATCGAGAGGTGAACGATATTTTGATCGCCTGTGTTGATGGCCTGAAGGGTTTTTTATAGGTAATTGAGATTATCTTCCCCAATACCGAGATGCAATTTATGTGTAGTACTCCTGCCCTAATACAATAACCTCATTGGGGCAGGAAACATGTTATCAGAATTTCTAAAAAAGAAAAGTTTTTTTCATCGTCTTTACATCATAGATAAAAAGTTTAGCGTAGTTGAAATAGGCAATGGATTTGGTCTTTTTATAGTAATTTAGTCAAAAAGAAGTACCACATATCTTGAAAAACATCCGAATTATATGCAGTGAAAATGAGGCAGCAGTTTATGTTCAAGCTTAATAATAAAAATGGCCATGTTGTTACCTTTTCAAAGGGGATTTTTAATCATCCTATCATGAAAGCAATGCTTGGCAATAAAATGGTTTTTAAAAAACATCATCTTGCTGATGGGGCAAGTATTGTTGGTTGGGGAAACAAGCCCAATACTAAAGCTGCCAGAGAATATGCCTGTAGTCATGATTTGCCATATATCCGCCTTGAAGATGGGTTTATCCGTTCCGTTGGACTTGGGACACAAAAGTCTCCATCTTTTTCCATGGTATCCGACCGGTTGGGAATTTATTATGATGCCACTAAGCCTTCAGAGCTGGAAGAGATCCTTTTGGAATATAGGTTTCAGGAGGATTCTCAACTTATGGACAGATCACGGACGGCGATATCTTTAATAAAAAGGTATCATATCTCCAAGTATAATGCGTCGCCGGATGTAGAGGATGGGTTGTTTGCTAAAACAGATAGGGGGCGGGTCCTTATTATTGCCCAGACGGCCGGTGATATGTCTTTAAAATATGGCCTTGGAGACAGGTTTTCAACAAATGATATCATTGAGGCAGCATGCAGGGAAAATCTTGATGCAAAAATATTTCTTAAGGTTCATCCCGATGTTATTGCAGGGAAGAAAAAATCAGACCTGAATCTTGCCAAAGCATCTGAAAAATGTACCATCCTAAGTGATGATGTAAATCCCATATCACTTCTTAAAAAATTTGACAGGGTATATACCAAAACCTCTCAAATGGGATTTGAAGCCCTTCTCCTGGATAAGGAGGTGGTCTGCTTTGGGATGCCCTTTTATGCGGGATGGGGACTTACAGATGACAGGGTTAAATGCCCAAGACGCACAAGAGATCTTTTAGTGACTGAACTTTTTGCAGGAGCCTATATTCTCTATACAACCTATTTTAATCCCTGCACCAACAAAAAGTCAGATATCATCGATACTATCCATACCTTGAAAAAATGCCGTGATATTGAACTTGCAAATAGTTCACACCTCTATTTTTTCGGATTTTCTCCGTGGAAACATTGGTTGCACAGCAGTTTTTTTAAGTCCCACGGGAAAAAAACGATCCATTTTTATTCCAATCCGGTCAAGGCCATTAAAAAAGGGTTCCGGCAGGATTCAAAAATTTTCATCTGGGGCCGAGAAGACTTTACAGACCTTGAAACCTTTGCACAAGAGAATCAGATACCGATATACCGAGTTGAGGATGGTTTTATTCGCTCTGTTTCACTGGGGTCTGATCTTACCATGCCCTATTCGCTGGTTATAGACTCAAAGGGGATCTATTTTGACCCTAGAAGTTCGAGTGATCTGGAAGTTATTTACAACACCTATGATTTTAAATTACACACAGATCTTCTGAACAGAGCTGAAAATGTTTCAAAGCATATCATTGAGTCAAAGCTTTCAAAATATAATAATCTGCCCCATAAGAGTCTTATGATCGATAGATCCTCCTTTGATAAAATCATTTTGATTCCAGGGCAGGTAGGAGATGATGCCTCCATTCGTTTTGGCGGATATGGAATGACCAATGACTCACTGATCAAGCAGGTTCGCAAAAAAAATCCCAATTCATATCTGATTTATAAACCCCACCCGGATGTTCTGGCAGGCAATAGAAAAGGTAATCTTGATCAAGAGTATGTTTTTCAATTTTGTAACCATATTGCCAAAAATCAGAGCATTGACAGTTGTATTGAAGTTGCCGATGAGATACATACAATCTCGTCCTTGTGCGGCTTTGATGCCCTGCTTCGGGGAAAAGCAGTTGTAGCCTATGGTATGCCTTTTTATGCAGGTTGGGGCTTGACTCAAGATATGCAAACCTGTGAACGAAGAACTCGAACATTATCCTTGATGGAGCTTGTAGCAGGAGCATTGATTTTATATCCACGGTATATGCATCCAAAGACAAAGGAGTTTTGTGAAATTGAAATCGTTCTGGAAGAGATTAAAAGAGAGCAAAAAAGGTATTTTTCATCCCGTTATTATCGAATCTCAAAATATTTCAGGGATTTTATCCTTAGGAAAACAAGACGACTATTTGAGATAGTAAGAATTTAATGGAAAAGCATGCTTATGGTATGGTTTTCCTGCAACTAAATACAATTTGAAGTTGGAAAGAAAATTATTTTCTAACATTACAAGAAGGGTAAAAAAAATATAATATGAAAATCGTTGGTGATATTCAGGGTGCGAAAATTTTATTGCTGCAGGGTCCCATGGGTACTTTTTTTCGAAAGCTGGATGATTTTTTTACCTGTCAGGGTGCCGTCGTGTATAAAATTTGCTTTAATGGGGGAGATAAATTGTTTTCCCATGGTAAAAACAGATTTGATTACAGACAAAATTGTGATGACTGGGCAGGATATGTTACAAAATTTATGGAAACACATGAAATTGAAAAGGTTTTTTTGTTTGGAAACTGTAGATTTTATCATAGGCAAGCCATAAAAGCTGCAAAGGGGCTGGGGGTTGAAATTTTTGTCTTTGAAGAGGGGTATATTCGGCCCGATTATATTACCCTTGAAAGAAACGGAGTTAATGGCGACAGTTCTCTTTCCCGCGATCATCTTTTTTATAAAAGCATAAATCCCGGCAAAGCCGTTAAAGCCCTGCCCGTGGAAAACAGTTATGGCAAAATGGCATTTCAGGCAGCTGTTTATTATTTTTTTTCATATTGGCGTAAACGTCACTACCCCCACTATAGACACCATAGAGACCCTTCGGTACTGAAAGAAGCCGCCTATGGAATACGCAATCTATTGAGAAAAATGAAATATAAAATACAGGAAAAAAAGTATAGCTCCCTGTTTGAAAACAAATTAACAAAAAAATTTTATTTCGTTCCCCTCCAGACCAAGAACGATTTTCAGCTCACAGAATATTCCGATTATAATAATATTGAAGAGTTTATAAAAGAGGTTGTTTCCTCTTTTGCAAATAACGCCCCTTCTCATACCTATCTTGTAATTAAGCATCATCCCATGGAACGCGGAAAAAAAAAATATGCCCGGTTCATAAAGCGGCTTGCAAAACATTATGGTTTAAAAAGAAGAATTTATGTTGTTTACGATGTGCATCTGCCAACTTGCCTGAAACATGCCATTGGAACCATCACGATCAATAGTACCGTGGGCCTTTCTGCGCTGTTTCATAATAGTCCTACCATTACTCTCGGTCAGGCTGTTTACGATATTCACGGACTTTCGTGCAAGGGTATGAAACTTGATAAGTTCTGGAAAGAGTATAAACAGCCCAGTCGAAAACTGTTTAATGCTTTCAGAAAGCATGTTATTTCCAAAACGCAGTTAAATGGCGGTTTTCATGGTAAGTTCCCAGATTTTATTGATTAATAAATCTTTTTATGATGTGTGTTTAGATCACCTATAAATTGTTTGCCTATATTTTCCTTCCCCATAGCCCCTAAAAGTAAAGCTTCATTCTTTCCCAGAATAAAATGATATCTGGATCAGTTTTCATTTTCTTTCTTATATACTCCATAACATCCCTGTATGTATCAAAATTGTCGTTTAAATCGCTAAATATAAATATATCCATATTCTTTATCGTCTTTATTGTCAGAGGGATGGTTTCTTTAAATTTTGGAGAAAACTATTGACTATAAGTTCTCATCTGCCTAATATAGCTAAACATAGAATATCTAGTTTTTATTATTTCTTTAAAGAATAAAATTTGTGGTTAATGTCTGTTATGGATCTTTTGGCGGCACATAGGCTTGATGATCTGATGAAAAGACATAGTGTAATATATTTCTAATAAGTCTATTGAAATAATTGATATTGATTTAGTTGATTTCAATTTTTTGCGTGACTTTCAAGCTTATTCAGCAGAGTCTTTCGGGGAAATATATGACAGCTTCTATTCGGAGAATTGCACACTTTCTTTTGTATTTTCAAATTATTGTTTTTGGGACATGTCTTTTTAATCCGCTGCTTGCTAAGGAGTCTAATCGCTGGAGTATAGGGGGTGGGGTTGCAGTTATTTCTAATAACCATCCTGGTGGTATTCTTCAGGGAGAATTTGAAGTGACTAAAGGGGACTCGGCTGGAGAAATTTATAATATTAATGTAAGTTATGTTTTAAAAGAATTGAACTTTTCAGTTAAAAAACACACCTTTGCTCCGCGCCTGGAGGTTTTTTCATCACTGGGGCTTGTGGACGAAAAAAGTACAGATCTGTTTTATAATGTTAATGCTGCACTTGCTGTTCGCTGGATTGATTTTCCCTGGAGTCGTTATCTTCATACGACAATCATGACAGGTGGTGGGCTGAACTATTCACAAAAAATATTTCGACTTGATATTGCCAAGCGTCCCAATGATGATAGGTCGCATCTGAAATTTTTATGGCCCCTTGAGGTGACCTTTGCGATACCTAAATTTAAAAATCATAGCCTTGTTTTTTTTAATCACCATATTTCAGGTGGGCATGTAATGGATGCCGGCGGTATTGACAGCTTCGGTGTGGGGTATCGGTATAAGTTTCATTAATTTTTTTTTGAAATATATATTATGTTCACCAATATCTTTTGGTAAATTATACCCCTTAATTTAAAAGTCCATCTTGATGGCAATGGGTTTGAAATCTGGTTAGTTGCGGCCATCCATATGTGTTTGGGTAATGGCCCGGGCCGATGCTGCAATTGTTTTCTCATCTTTACGATTTTCAAGGCAGGCAAGGGCCAGGGGAATTTGTATTCCAGGCCCCTGCCAAAATTTTGCCTTATCCTGTTCAACCAGCTCCAATGCCTGGTCTTCTTGCATAAGCGCAATGCCGGTTCCGGATTTGACAAGTTCCTTGACAATATTTTCATCCACGGCATCGGCCGCCGGTGTAAGGGTCAGATTCAAGAGATTCAGTTGTTTCTTAAAGGCCAGGTGGAAGGGACAGCAGTGGCGGGTCCAGACCCAGGGAAGCTTTACTAACCTTTCAAGGGGTGCTGTTTCATTGTCCTTTGCAAGGTTTGCCGGTAGCACCACCCGGATCATCACCCGGGACAGGGGGTAGGAACAGATCTGTGGGTCTTTAAACTCACCAAAGTGGAATCCCAGGTCAATTTGCCGGGAAGTGAGCATCTGGGGCGTTGTAAAGGTCTGGGTTTCAATAAAAGAGGTCTTTATTTCTGGCATGGTTCGGGCCATGGTCCGGCTGATCCCGGAAATATTTAAAAAGGAGAACATTTAGATGGGTTTCCAGGGCCTTTATCTGGGAGCTGATGGCTGACGGGGTTCTGGTGCATCGTTTTGGCTGCCCGGGTCAGGTTTAAGGCCTCTGCCACTGCTATGAATGAATTGATCTGGTATAATTCCATTTTTATCCTGTTCTATCTGCGTCCGAAATTCTGGAACACTGGGTTTATATATTGTCCATGGACAATAGGGGCTTTTCTTTGATAATTCAATGGGAAATTAAGGTTTTGACAATTGTAAATGCAGTCAAAGGAGGTCATGGGAAAACTATGGAAAAATATATAGATCTTGCCCTGAAATTGAAGATGTGCAATGCCAGAGTCATCTCTCCTGGCGAGATGGTGTTTGATATTCGCACCCTTTTAAAATGCCATTGGGGGTGTGAAAATTATGATAACCAAAGTTATAAGTGTCAAAAACGGGATACCCTTTTTGAAGACCGTTTGAAAATGATCCAGGCATACAAACAAATTTTGCTGGTCCATGCCAATAACGGGCAGGACGTGAGCCGGGCAGTACTTGAAATCGAACGTCGGGCGTTTTTGGATGGTCATCATCTTTCCTTTGCCATCCGGTATTGCAGTCTTTGTAAAAAATGCACGGTGGATGAGGGCAGTCCCTGTGTTCAGCCGTTAAAAGTAAGGCCCTGCGAAGCCATTTTCGGGATAGATGTGTATGAGACCGCCAAATTACACGGTCTTCCCTGTTATCCCTTAAAAGATAAGGATGAGGTTCAGAATCGATATGGATTTGTCTGTATCTTCTAAGATATTATTTTGTAATTATTAAAAGGAACCATCATGAAAATACAGCAGATCAGCTTCTTATTCCAGAGGATGGGGAGATCCTAAGCTTTTAGCCTTACAGGTCGGTGTTTTGAACGGCATCAAACATAAAAGATAAATGCCACAAGATAAATGCACAAGATAAATGCCTAAAAGGAATGTAAGCCCATGAAATTTGTTCATACCAATATTGCAGCAAAGGACTGGAAAAGTCTGTCACAATTTTATATCGATGTGTTTGACTGCCGGATTAAACCTCCGGAAAGAAAATATTCCGGAGACTGGCTTTCCCAGGCCACAGGGCTTTGTCAGGCATCCCTTGAAGGAGTTCACCTGGGTTTACCGGGTTTTGGAGAAGATGGTCCAACCCTTGAAATATTTACGTATAAAGAGATGGAAGATTCTTTTGGAGCCATGCCTAATCACCAGGGATTTACCCACATTGCCTTTGAAGTGGAGGATGTGCGCAAAACCCTTGAAATGGCTTTAAAGAACGG
Organism: Desulfobacteraceae bacterium; assembly: GCA_003353855.1. Lineage (GTDB taxonomy): Bacteria > Desulfobacterota > Desulfobacteria > Desulfobacterales > Desulfobacteraceae > NBML01. Next base: position 9,107 of record PIVS01000036.1, on the reverse strand, counting down.
CGGGATGCTGCTGGGCCAGGTGGTGGAAAAAAAGGTTGCCGGGATAGGTGTCCTGGTCTTTGTCTATTTTAAGGATCCCGAAGGAAATATCATTGAAATCCAGTCCTGGGAAAAAGACAAAGTTGGTGTAAAATAATGAAATTTGTATGGGGGCGGTAAAAGGCCCCCGTTTTTTGTTTACTGAAAAGTATAAAATATGGGATTTTTTATTAAGGATAAGTAAATGCTTTTTTGCCTTTTGTTAAGAAACAGCTGATTTTTTTTTATAACCCTGAGAAATATACCCCGGCACCCGAAGGCACACAACATTGCGTGCCTTCGGGTGCCGGGTAAGGTGCTATCTGGCAACATACTCTTTAACTTGTGCTCTAAAATTTTACAAACTGGGAAAAAGGGACTTCCTCCAAGAGTTCTTCCAAAAGGTATCCGAGTTCGTGTTAAAACAAAGGTAATCAAAAACATAAAAAAGGCCGTAAACGCCCAAAATACCAAGCTCCTCAGCGTGAACATCCAGGCACGAATCAAAATTTGGCGGAGCCTGAGATTCATGCTAACCATCTTGAGGCTCAAAACGCAGCAACCAGGAGAAGGAATAGCACTTTTAGAAGGAAAACAAATACTTACGCAAAGACAAAAGAAGGATTACAAAGAACTCTGGATGTTCATCAAATAATACACAATTATGTTCGCCCTCATTGGGCAACAAGGGAAGTCCCTGCGGTCTCTTTGGGGATCTTGTCAAAGCCCAGTGCCGAGATGGTCGGATTCTCCGATATCTCCCAGATGGGTCCGGCAGTTTAATGTTCGTAAACCGGATCATCCGGAAACATTTTTTTGATCTGTTCTGAAGTAACGTCATAAAGTCCTGCTCCCACCACAAACTGCTCTTCTCCATGGATGGCAAGTTTTATATAGGAAACTTTAGGTGAGCTTTCTTTCTGTCCGGGTTTGGGCCATGCATAGGGGACCCAGCCGGCTCCGTATTCTTCTGCCACTTCATTAAAGGCCATGAAAAAATAAACCCCGTTTATATCCTGGAGATTGAACAGGCCTTTTCCAACTAGAGAGGTGGCAATTGGATGCATGAGCATGATGCCGTCCAGGTTGTGGATCCACACATATCCGAACCCTTCGCCGAATCTGAATTCTCCGTCAGCGGCTTTGAGTTTGTCAAAGGCCTGGTTTCCCTCCTTTTCAAGCAGGCTGGCTGCGGCAATGACTTTTTGTTTGCACATTCCAGCGGTGAGTTCTTTGGCATAGCTCATGGATATCATCCCGAGTCCCATCCAAACCCCCAGTAAGGTTAACATGGTTTTTTTAATCATACTCTCCTCCTTGGTTTTTATGTTTTTAATCTTTTATCCGGGCCCATCAGGCGGTCCGTAGGTATTTCCCGGCTTCCAATGCCTGGTGTATAATCAGGCAATCCAAGTACCTCGTATTGGTCGGAAAGTTCATCCTGATCCAGGCCTATTTTTAATAGTTCAGGGTCAGCCTGGTCTGTTTTGGCGACGCCCACCATTTGCATGAGATCATTGACCCCGAATTTCATCTGTTCTGCCTGGGCGTTGAGTTCTTCTGAAGCAGAGGCCATTTCCTCAGCATTGGCTGCCACCTGCTGGACCACTCCGGACATTTCGCCAATGGTCTGATTGATTTGGTCGATTCCAGTGGACTGTTCTACAGATGCGTTTGAGATTTCTCTCACCAATTGTCCCACTTTCCCGGTACTTTGAGCCACCTGGGTAAAGGCTTCATTGGTTTTTTCCACCATTGTGTTCCCCAGTTCAACCTGGTTTAAGGTGCCTTCAATGAGGCCCGCGGTATCTTTTGCCGCATCTGCCGCACGGATGGCCAGGTTTCTGACTTCGTCGGCAACCACCGCAAAACCGGCTCCGGCTTCTCCGGCTCTGGCCGCTTCGACTGCCGCATTCAAGGCCAGAAGATTTGTCTGAAAAGCGATTTGGTCGATGGTGGATATAATATTACCTGTATCTTTGCTGGCCTGGGATATCTGGCTCATGGAGCGGGTCAGTTCAATCATGGCCTTATTTGCCTGATTAACTGTTTCATTGGCGGTTTTCATTAACTGGTCCGCTTCACCGGAGTTCTCTGCATTCTGCCGGGTCATTGCCGCCATCTGTTCAATGGCTGAAGACGCTTCTTCAATAGATGCTGCCTGGCGTGCAGATCCATCTGCCATGGCCTGGGAGGAATTGGCGATGTGTTCGGATGCAAAGGCTACCTGGGTGGCTCCCTGGTCCATATTTCCTGCAACATTACGCATTAAGCCCATTATGCTGCGGGAAATGAGTACAGAAAGCAACAGTCCGATAACCAGGGCAGAGCCAAGGCCTACAAACATCATAAAAGAAGCCCTGCCCAGTTTTGATGCGGCATTGTTTGCAATACGGTCTGTGTTTTGGCCTGCTGTGTCCTGTAATGATTTTGTTTTTTTGATTACATTCTGACCCAGGGTCTCACGGGTATGATCCAATTGTTTCAGAGTTTCCCAGTTTTTGAGAAACTGGGCCATGCTGTTCTGATAGGCTATACCTGCTTTTTTGATGGCCTCAAGCCGTTTGATATCGTCAGTTTCCCTGGTAATCCCAAGAATTTTTTCAAAAGGAGTATCAATGGTTTTGAATCGGGCAAGGCCCTGGCTCATGATTTCAGGATCATTCAGGGCCTGGGATTTAAAGGCCTGTATTCTGGTGTCTTTTCCCAGGGTCATAATCTGGTTCATTAGGGCGATTTTTCCGTGGCGCTCATGCATATCCGTGGCCAGATTTTTCTGCTGGCTGTATAGAAACTCATGGCATTGGGCTCCATACAGGCCGGCCACCTTTTCCATGACCGCCCTGTGATCGTCAAGTTTTTGAAATGCATTCAGGTATACATCCATGGCCTTGATATAATTTTCTCCTGCTATACGGGCTTCTGATATCCTTTGGAGGGCTTTGGGATGACTGGTGATCTGTTCGAGTTTGAACATTGTTTGTTCAAATTTCTTGAATTTGTTGACTGCGGATTGCATCTGTTTGATATCTTGGTTTGCCATGGCTTTATAGTTCATGACCTGGGCTGTATTCCCCAATGTCATGATCTGGGTGACCAATTGGATTTGTTTCATATATGTGGTGATATTTTTACCCTGATTTATCATCTGGGTCTGGCTTTTGAGAATCACGTTGCCGTTGGCAATGTAGGCTCTGGCATTTGCTTTCATGTGTCGCTCTGCAGTTGTTAATTTTTTATTGGTCAGGATATACCCTTCCATGGCCTGGATATAACTTTTGGCAGCCTTTTCAGTTTCTTCAATCCTTTTGATATCTCCTGGGTTTCTGGTAATGGGTTTCAGCTTGTCTGTGAACTGGTCAAGGCCACTGAGAAGTTCCATGGATGCCCTCATTTTTTTCATATCGTTGAATATCTGGGCTTTGAAATTCAGGACATGGACCTTATTGCCCAGATTGACCATGTCTGTGACAAGGGCCACTTTTGTCTGTCGTTCCTGTAAGTCTTTTTGAAAAGCCTGGTTCTGGTTTTCCAGGAAGGTATTGCTGTTACGGGTATATGTCAGTGCATTCTGATCCAGAACTTTGCGTTCTTCAGCAAGGTTTAAAATAGTTTCCTTAATGGAGACCATGGCATTTTTATATTGATTTTTGGCCTGTTCAATACCAGTCAGCTCTGTTTTAAGCTGTTTAAGGTGTGAGGCTGTTTTAAGTAATTGGTTGCCTTTTTGAATCCCGGTGTCCAATTGATCCAGTTCCTTGAGGGAGGATGCAAAAAAATCAGGGTTTTCGGTAAATACAAATCCCCTCATATGATACATCAAACGGTTGGCCCCGCCCCTGATCCCGGATGCAATTGCCATTTCAGGGACATATTCCTGAACCAGAATTTCCGATTCCTTTTGGGTCGTTTTCATCCACCAAATCCCCAGGCTGCCCAGAACAGAGATAATCAGAATCAGAAGCAGGAATCCAAGTCCGATCTTTTTCCCGATAGTGATTTGGTTGGTGTTCATTCTGCCCTCCTTATTAATGGCCCATGGAGTCGGTTTCCGGTTTAATGCACGCCTGTATATTCAGGGCTATATTGGACAGGGTGCAGGTATGCGGAAACGGGAACCCGGATATAATGGCCTTGAAGAAACGAAAAACCTGAAGAATAAATGATGCTTATACTGTTTTAATCAGGCTCATTGCTCTGGAAATTTTTGGAAATAGACAACTCAGTAGTTGAAAATGAGAATCATGAATATAGACCATAACTTAAAATGATCCTGGAGTATATCAATAAACTTATTAAAATTCAAATGCTAAATGCAGAAAAGTCAAACATAACCCTTTTCACCTGCCAAATCTGTTGTTTTGACAGATTGCCTGTCAAGGATGCCGGCACTGGGCTCAGCTTCCCTGCCAGCCATAATTCTCGTTCGTTACCGTAGTTTATCATGTATTCTTTTCCAAAAACCATTATTTTTCCAAGCCCGAAAATAATGATAAACCGTTTTGGATGGGGGAAAATCATTTGGGAGCAATTCCCAAGCACATCCAGCACGTAAAATATACAATGTGGCATTGACGATAGCTCTCTTTAAGTGCTCTGTTGGGCGTCCTTGCTTTTTTGGTCTTGGAAAATATTTATAAATAATCAACCATTCACTATCAGTTAGATCTGTCGAATATCCTTGTTTCATTATTTGCTCCTGGCTCTATTTTAACGGTTCAATCTCTTAAAAGCCGCTGTATATAGTCTTTTCAGGAGTTTTTTTCAACAATGTTTTTCAGACACGCTCTAAGGAGCATGATATACAAAACTTGTGGACATGACTTCATTCTCCATTCTTGTACGGCTAATACAAAAAAATAGGAAAATGGTCATGTCCACTCCTTAATTTCAAGACTTAAAGTTTTCATTATAATTCAAAGGCACCGATACTTGCTGTTGATGCGAAGTACGCGATATCCTGATGAACCAAAAGGAGCGATCGAAAAGCAGATTAAATTCATTGAAGATCTGTTTACCCTTGCTGCATAATATTTTCCCACCACAGGGATTTTATACCCTCAATTATTTTTTGCAACAGAACCGTTAATTTTGGTTCAAGGATATCTTTATATCAGATATGATAATCTTTTTGCAACAAAACCAAAAAACAGGTGGTGGATTTGGGTCAGAGTTTAGAGTTTGCTTTTTTACCTGGTTTAAGCTAATATTTACTTTAGAGAATATTCCTGAAGCGAGAACTGTCGATTTTGCTATCAATATCAAGCCGTTAAGTTTTATTTTCTCGATTTTTAATGACCGAAAGGTGAGTCATAACTCAAAAAAGGTGTTGTATGAACATTCTTTTGATCGACCCTTGGGTAACAGATTTCACTCCTCCAAAAAAATTGACAAAATCATTAGGTTTAATGTACGTGGCATCTTTTTTGCGTGAAAGAGGGCATTCATTGCGCTTTATTAACTGTTTAGATCTATGGCAAAATAAAGATGTTGATAATATCACTGCATTGAATACATCCTCAACATTTTCAAATCTATCTTCATATGTCACTTTGTGCGAAAAAATTGAAAAACCCATACCTATTAAGGAGCATGACTTTACTTTTCAGCGTTATGGAATACCAGTTGACCTTTTTTATGCCCTAGCACTTGAAGGTGCCAAGCCTGATATAGTATTGGTCACATCTGGTATTACCTATTGGTACCATGGAGTGTTTAAAGCCATATCTATTTTGCACAAGATTTTTCCCAGTACACCTGTGGTTTTGGGTGGTATATATGCCAGGCTGTGCACAGATCATGCAAAACAATATAGTGGTGCTGACGCTGTCATAGCAGAGTATCTGCCCGCCAGGATTGTTAAGGCAGTTGAAGCGATAGGCGGGAAAAAAGGCAACGGTCCTTTGATAGGTGATCATTTTAGTAATTGGCCGGATCCTTTTTGGAATTTATATGGGCGGCTATCTTTCATTCCAATGATAACTTCATTGGGATGTCCCATGAGATGTACGGTATGCGCCTCTCATATTCTTTGCAATAATAAATATGAGAGAAAAAATCCATCGAATACGGTAGCATCTATTCTTGAATTAAAAGCGTGTGGAGCAAAACTAATCGGTTTCTGGGATGATGCATTGCTTATGGATGCTGATGAGTACGCATTGCCCATGTTTAAAGAACTTGCCAGGTTAGGTGCTCCCGTAGGAATTTTGACACCGAATAGTATGCATATTTCAAAGATAACACCTGAGCTTTCATATTTTATGAAAAAAGGTGGTGTACATAATATCGCTCTTAGCATTGAAACAACTTCAAAAGATAGAATGCATAGCTTTTCCAACAAGGCGAGTATGGATGAATTTCGTAAAGCAGTTGAATCTTTGTTAGATGTTGGATATTTAGCAGATCAGATTCGGGTTTATCTATTATTTGGACTTCCAGGACAAACAATTGAAGAGGTCCTTGAGACTAAAAAGTTTGTTAGCAGTTTCGGAGCTATTCCCATGGTCGCAACATTCAGTCCGATCCCTGGTACGGTTGAATTTAACAGAGCTGTTAAAGAAGGGACAATTGAGAAAGATGCTGATCCTGTGTTACATAACAATAAATTAACTCTAATTAATTTATTTAACAACAATATAGATAAACAAGCAAAGATCAAACAATTGTTTAATATTGACTGAGAATTGATATAAAATTCATCAATACACTCTACTTGACTTTGACAACCCAATAGTCAGGGTCATTAACAACTGATAAGATTTTGTTATCATAGCGAATTATTGCTCCTAACTTTTCCAATTTATTAAAAGTAGTCTTAAATTCAGAATTATTGTGTTTTGAATAATAAGATTGGAGTTGATTTTCTGTGATCGGCCAATAGGCATGACGTAGTAGGCTCTTTGTTATATTGTCTATTTCGATTTTAATTCTGTTTTGATTCTTAATTGGTGCAGTGGATTTTCTTAATAATGTATTACCATCGATGCAAAAAACATTGAGATTGTCTTTCTGCTTGTCTGTATTATTGAGCCAATAACAAAAATGAGAGAATTCTATCAAAATGTTTAATCTAAATATACTACTAATGGATCTGAATAAAAGGGAAAAAATTGGAAATAAACAAGTGTTTTTTTTTGAGATGATAATTTCATAAAGTCTGATAATTATACTCCAAGTTGTTCTCGATAATAGAGTCCTCCAACTGTACATCCAATATGAATATTCAAGATCACTTTGGAATACCTCTCGAAGCCAGAGATCATAGGGATTTCGTTTTATTGCTATCCCGAAGTGTTTTGTTTGATGAAATAAATCATCCCTGCGGTTTGCTGAGTAAAAAAAACCATTGAATCTACCGAATAACAAATGTGATGTAGCATTAAGTAAACATAATTCATCTATCTTCGATCTCTTATCTTGTTTGGGGAACCATGTAAAATAATTAGTACAAAAAGTTGCGCCTGAATCAAGAATAGCTTTCGCTGCAGCAATGGCTTGAAGGTTTGTATGCCCTTTGTTCATTCGTTTTAGGGTGGATGGATCTATACTCTCCCAATTTAACCCGAAGGTGTATTTCGATGCATTACCAGCTTTTAATAGAGCTTTTACAATATTGTTGTTAATGGTCCTAACTCGTATCCATCCAGATAAACGTTCGAATTGATCATCATGAGCATGTAAACAATTGATTAAAGCTATCAAAGTTGTTTCACTTATTTCATCACTATCTATGGAAATTTTTATTTTTTTCCATTTGGATAAATTTTTAAACAATTGCTCCAACTGATAAATTATTGAGTGTGTTGGAAAATTAAAGAATTGAAACTTATCTATTTGTGTGCAAAAAGTACAGGCACCATGACTACAACCACGCTGAGTTAATATACGCACCAATGTAGGATCATATGTATCATATCTGACAAATCTAAATGGTAGTGAATGTTGATCATAATATTCAACAGGTATATTAAGGGTTTGTTGTGTAAAAGGATAAACTTTATTTGTTAATTCTTTCCTATGTACAAAAATATGATTCCGAGGTTTTTCTTGGCTGATTACTTTTTTATTTATTAACCCTACAATTTTTAACTGGTCAAAATTGTTCTTATTTATAGTGGATAGTTCATTTAATATTTTTTGGAGTACCTGCTCTCCATAACCAACAATTATACCATCTACTAAATTTGTATCCTTCATGAATATAAACGCATTCTGAAAATCCCAGTAGTCACCTCCAAGCAAAATCACTGCCGAGTGTGTTTTTTGACGAATTTTCTTAGCAAAATATAACGCATTGAAGGCTGTGTGATCATATGTGGATATCCCCCAAATAAGAGGGGAATCATGTCTAAATGAGGAAACTTTTTCAATTCGATTGAGAAGTAGCTTATCATATTTTTTTTTAAATAAATGAAGTCGGTTCCGAATCTTGTGATGTTGGGAAAATCTGTGAAAATATGGATACATATTATTTGCATTTGCGATATCAATAAATCTGCCACCTAATGATCCTACAACCCCACAGTATGCCTGGCTATATGCAGAATTTCCTGAAAAGATTTTTTTTGCTTTGGATTTCATGGTGGCTTTTAGTGTCAGAAGGTCATCTTTATAAAAAGCAAAAAGCCCATTAATATCCTTGTCGCTGGATAAATCTATAATTTGTACTTGTCTACTTAGAGTATTACAGGTACTGTTTTCTATATAATCAGAAATTAAATGGACACCCCAAGGAAAAATGCTATATTCTTTACCTGGAGGAATAGCTAATATTAAATCGTATTTTAACGTCATACTCTATTGCTCTTAATCCGGACAAGCCCGAACCAAAAAGGTTCTTTTAATACGTTTGTCAAAATCAATAGAATATTAACTGCAATAACCCAGTGATGTCCGGTTAGGTTTTTGCTTGCTTCTGTCTTTTTTGTTTTTGACAATTTTATTCTTGGTTGATGCATGTGCATTCACCTTCGAGCCGTTAAAAAGTTCATTCAAAATGGAGGTCCTTAATTCTCGAACCCTTTTGATGGAAACCTTTTCATTAAACTGTTTCCGGCAGTATATGGCCATCAGCAAATATGTGATCA
>PIVS01000402.1 GCA_003353855.1 Desulfobacteraceae bacterium | reverse complement strand
CAGTACAATGAAGAAGGCTTTATTGTGAATGACTTTTCAAAAGGCGGCATGTTTGCAGCAGGTTGTGCCAATAAACCTGCCGATGTCGTAACATCTAACCAGAATGCCACTGGCATGGCACTTAAAGCCATTCAGACCCTTGTAAGGAGGTAAGGACCATGGATAAAAAATACGGCGTATATATATGCACAGGCTGTGGAATCGGCGATACTCTCGACATGGAAGCATTAGTCGATGTTCCCGATGAAGAGGGCGTAAATTGTACCACCCATCCATTCCTGTGCTCCAAGGAAGGTGTGGAACTCATCCAGAAAGATGTGAATGACGGCAAGGTAAATGCCATGGTCATCGGGGCCTGTTCCAGACGTGTCAACTTTGACGTTTTTAAATTTGATAATTGCATCGTTGAACGAGCCAATCTTCGAGAAGGGGTTGTATGGCCCCATGACAGAGAAAAATATCCGGCACTCACCGAAGAGCAGAAGGATGATGAAGAACATTTTGATCCCATCCAGATGAAGGCCGAAGACTATATCAAAATGGGCATGATCCGTGTTGAAAAAGTGACCCTGCCTGAACCCTATAAAACAGAATCTTTTTCGAAAAAGATCCTGGTTCTGGGCGGTGGTGTTACCGGTATGTCAGCGGCCCTTGATGCAGCCAAAACCGGTTATGAGGTGACCATTGTTGAAAAAACAGCGGCCCTTGGCGGATATGCGGCAAAGCTGAGAAGCCAGATGCCCGTTACAGAACCCTTTGAATCCCTCCAGGCCCCTGTGGTTGATGGGTTAATCCAGGAAATTGAAGGACTTTCAAATATCACGGTTAAAACCAACACCGAAGTGGCCCGGATTGCAGGCCAGCCCGGCGAATTAACCGTTACTTTTAAGACACCCGGTGAAAAAATCCCCTTTGACGTTCCCTTTCCCCTTCCCGAGGAAATGCTGGTGGACGAAGCCGGCAAAGAACTGGATGCGGAAGCTGCCCATGCCAAATATCTGGAATACAATGAGGGCCGGGAAGATATCCTTCAAATGGATCCCAATGGCGAACTTTATGGTGCTGTGGTACTGGCAGCCGGATGGCGTCCTGCCGAGCTTGAAGGTGAAGAATATGCTCACCTTGGCATAGACCTTCCCGATGTGGTTTCCAATGACCAATTTGAAATGATTGCCGCCACGGGTAAAATTGTCAGACCCTCCGATGGCAAAGAAGCCAAAAATGTTGTTTTCATCCAGTCTCCGGGCAAGGATGAAGATGATGCGGATTTTGAATATGCAGGTTCCGTTACCAGCATGGTAGCCCTGAAACAGGCCAAATATGTTCGGGAAGACTATTCAGACGGTAAAGCCTATGTAATTTACCAGCACATGAGAACCCCGGGGCTGCAGGAATATTTCTACAAAAGCATGCAGCAGGATGATGGCGTTTTCATGACAAAGGGTGCAGTCACAGAGGTTGCGCCCCAGGGTGACTCACTTGCCGTTACCGCCATCAATACCCTCCTGGGAGAAAACCTGGCCATCAAAGCCGACATGGTTGTCGTTGCCGGCGGCATGGTCCCTGTTACCAAGGATGACCCAATAGTAAACCTGGCATACAGACAGGGTCCGGGATTCAGGGATAACGATATTTTCGGTCAGTATGCAGATTCCAATTATATCTGTTTTCCCTATGAAACCCAGAGAACCGGTATCTATGCCGCTGGTGCCATCAGACGGGCCATGACCATTGAAGAATCCATTGAAGATGCAACGGGTGCCGCCCTTAAGGCCATCCAATGTGTTGAAAGTGCCAACCGCGGCATGGCCGTTCACCCCCGTTCCGGTGACATGACCTATCCGGATTTTTTCTTCCAGAGATGCACCCAGTGTAAGAGATGTACGGTTGAGTGCCCCTTTGGTGCCTTGGATGATGATGAAAAAGGAACTCCCAAGGCCAACCCCACCCGTTGCAGAAGATGCGGAACATGCATGGGTGCCTGTCCTGAGAGAATTATTTCCTTTGCTGACTACACCATTGACAGTATCGGCTCCCAGGTAAAAGCCATTGGCGTGCCATCTGAAGATGATTATGATGAGCCGCCCTTTAGATTTTTGGCCCTGATCTGTGAAAATGATGCCTTCCCTGCCCTTGATATGGTTGGTATGAATAGAATGGATTATTCACCCAATGTCAGGTTTATCCCGGTGAGATGTCTTGGTTCAGTTAATACCATCTGGATCAAAGATGCTTTGGCCCAGGGCCTTGACGGCGCCATTCTCATTGGTTGTAAACATGGCGATGATTACCAGTGTCATTTTATGAAGGGTTCTGAACTGGCTGAAGTCCGGGTGAAAAAGATTGGGGATGCCCTTTCAAGTCTTGCCCTTGAAGAAGAGCGGGTGGCCTTTGCAGAAATTGCCATTGATGAATATGACAAACTTCCTGAAATTATTAATGCCTTTGTTGAAGAAATAGAAGACCTGGGTCCCAACCCGTTCAAAGGATTCTAATGGTAAACCAGCAAAATTAATTGGAGGTATATACGTATGACTGAAAAATATCTTGCTCAACCGGATCTTGGGTTTATAGCCCAGCTAAGAGGTCTTGGCGGGGAAACATTGAAAAAGTGTTATCAATGTGCAACCTGTTCTGTCGCCTGTCCCATCGCACCCGAGGAGAGTCCTTTTCCCAGAAAAGAGATGATTGCAGCATCCTGGGGCCTGAAAGACAGACTTATTGGCAACGGTGATATCTGGCTTTGCCATCAATGTGGTGATTGTTCGGATCTTTGCCCCAGGGGAGCTGCCCCCGCAGATGTACTCTCTGCTGTCAGATCTGCTGCAATTGAGGAATATGCCCAGCCCAAGGTATTGGCAAAGGCAATCAACGACCCGAGCAAATTGCCCTTCCTCATCGGAATTCCGGCGATATGGTTTGCCATTCTTGCCTATATCACCATGGCCCACGGCGATGTAATGACCAAAATTTTTAATGTATTTGGTGTTGCATGGTCCCATGCCCATGAGGGGGTCCACGTAATTTCTCCGGCAAATTTCTTTTCCACCTGGTTTGTGGATGTGACCATGATTCCAACGGCAACAGCCGTGGCCTTGATCTTTGCCTTGAGCCTCAAACGATTCCTGAACGATATTCATCAGAATGCTGTTCAGGAAGGGAAAACAGATAAAAAATCCATTGATTACAAGGCATTTGGCCAGGCCCTTATCCGGGTAATTCCCGTGGTCCTGAAACATGATAAATTCAATGAATGCGAGGCCAACAAGGACCGTGCCACCCCGCATATGATGGTATTGTATGCCTTTATCGGGCTTTTCATTGTCACCGCTGTATGCGGCACCATGTTGTATCTTGGTGGATATCCCGGTCCCTATCCCCAGTTGAACCCCATTAAATGGCTTGCCAATATCTCGGGGGTTGCACTGGTCATCGGTTCCGGTATGATGATTAAAAATCGACTCAATAATAAAGACCAAATGTCTTCCTACAAAGACTGGTTTATTCTGGGAATTGTATTTACCCTTGGCTTGACCGGTATGCTCACTGAAATGGCCCGCCTTGCACACCTGGAATACATTTCCTACTTTTTATATTATCTGCATTTGATTGCCATCTTTAACCTGTTCGCTTTTTTGCCGTTTTCAAAAATGGCACATCTTGTTTACAGGCTCACCGCAATGGCCTATGCCGAATATGGAAATAGAAAATAATTCCTAGGTTCGTTTTTTAGCAAAAAGGGGGCTGATGCAGATCAGCCTCCTTTTTTTTTGCTTGCATTTTTTCAGAATCAATAATATCCAATACTTAAATGCGAAAATAAATCCGGCCTGGCTTTTGTTCATAGTTATTTCAGGTCCAATTTTTCTTAAACAAGATAGATAAAAAATAAGGAGATAAATCTTGCAGCAGGGAACAATCAAGTGGTTTAATTCAAAAAAGGGGTTTGGTTTTATTGCCCAGGAAGACGGGGAAGACATATTTGTTCATCACTCTGCCATTGAAATGACCGGGTTTAGAACACTTTGTCAGGGCGAATTGGTTGAATTTGAGAGCCGGGAAAATGAAAAGGGACTCTCTGCTACCAAGGTAGTAAAAGTATAGGACAGCTCACTTGACAAAGGCAGTGGCTGAATTGGCTGCCTTCATTTTACATTTTTACTTCACTTGCCTGTCATACCATGGCCAGCCCTAAAATCTATCCTCCCTCTATCTCCTGTTTTATCTTTCACTTTATCTGCCCCCCCCCCCTGGAAATATCCGCCCTGTCCTATTCCGATATCCGTCTTTAGGTATGCCTTGATCTGATTTTCCATTGAACCCTGCAGCTGTTAGGGTGTTTTCCTATTTGCAAACCCTTAATCCATACGACAAATCCAGTATATTTAAATTATTTTTATAACTACTTAATTTTATTATTGCATAAAATCCAAATTCCTATATGATAAGTGTTTAAAATATAAACCAAAAACAGGAGATTTGTCACCTTGAGCAAAATTGCAGTACTCCCAGGCGACGGAATTGGACCCGAGGTCATGGAACAAGCGGTTAAAATTCTCGATGCAGCCGCAGGAATATATGGATTTACCCTTGAATACGAATT
>PIVS01000401.1 GCA_003353855.1 Desulfobacteraceae bacterium | reverse complement strand
CTTTTTCCTATCGACCATTTAATTTACTAAACACTCCGTAGCTCACCAAAATATCAAGGGCTCTTTTTACCTGGGCATCCTTTACAAGCTGCTCAGCATCTAAAATCTGCCGGCTTTTTTCTTTATTTTTCTTCCTAGCTTTTTCCTTGTCACTTCCTTCAGGCTTAAGACTATTCTTTAAATCTTTTTCCTTCATCATCCTGTCAAAAACGGTGGCTTTTCTTTCTTTTTTTTCAATGATCTCGAATTCCACTTCTATGTCCGGCTGGATCCCCTTGCCCTGGATGGAACGCCCATTGGGGGTATAATAACGAGCTATGGTGTACTTAATACCAAATCCGTCCTTAAGGGGGCGAACAGTCTGAACCGATCCCTTTCCAAAGGAAGGTGTACCCAGGATGAGGGCCCTTGAATGATCCTGAAGTGCACCGGCCACAATTTCCGATGCCGATGCAGACCCGCCGTTGATCAAAATAACAATGGGGTAGTCCCTGTTTTCTTCTCCGGGGTATGCATTAAATACCTGGGTATTCTTTTCAAGCCTGCCTTTTATCGAAACAATACTTCCCTGGTCCAGGAAAAGATCTGAAACTTTAATGGCCTGGTCCAGGAGCCCGCCTGGATTATCACGAAGGTCAATGACAAGGCCCTTGAGCCCGTCGTTGTCTGCTTCAAGTTTTCCCAGATGTTTTTCCATGTCATCGATGGTGTTCATCCGAAAATTGGTGATCCGAAGATATCCGTACCCGGGCTTAAGAACAGCAGACCTCACACTGGTCATGGGAATCAGATCCCTCTTCAAAGAGAACTCCAGGGGAGAGATCTCCCCTTCTCTGATTACCGTGATCACAACTTCCTTGTGCCGGGGCCCCCGCATCTTGCCCACAGCCTCCCACAGGGGCATGTCCTTTGTGGACAGCTCATCTATTTTTATGATGATATCCCCTGCCTGGATGCCGGCTTTGTAAGCCGGAGTACCCTCAATGGGTGAGACCACGGTGAGGATACCCTCTTTCATGGTGATCACGATGCCAATACCGGAAAATTCTCCCTTGGTATCGTCCTGGAGGTCATCAAATGCTTCGGGCGGCATAAAACTTGAGTGGGGATCCAGATTTCCCACCATGCCTTTGATGGCGTTATGGATCAGCTCTTCACCACCCACCTCATCCACATAATTTTTTTCCAGTTCTTCCAGAACCTCGGTAAAAAGTTTCAAGGTTTTATAGGTTTTTTCATCACTCGCCTGAACCAGGGACAAAGGTCCTGGCAAAGAAATAAAGACTACCAAAATAAGGACCAGAGAAGCAGCCATTATAGATATCCAATGCTTTGTAAATTCGGAAAACTGATATTTCATTATTTTAAGCTCCTTTTCTGATCCATTGCATGGGGTTGACAGCTTTTCCATGATGCCTGACCTCAAAATGGAGACACAACCCCTTTATGGAACCTGTATCTCCGGCCGTGGCAATCACTTCATCGGTATCCACTGTCTCACCCTTTTTTTTAAAAAGTTCTTCCACATGGGCATAAAGGGTATAATAATTATCACCATGGTTGATAATCATCAGATTCCCATACCCTTTCAGCCATTGGGCAAACATGACTTCTCCCTTGAAAACAGCCCGGACAGGCTCTCCTCTTTCCACCTTTATATCAACTCCGCTTTGAAAAGTGAAGGATTTGTAATCCCCGTTCTTTGAAGGCCCGAACTTGGATACGATCTTTCCCTGAACCGGAATTCGCAACAGCCCTTTCTGGCGCAAAAAGGATGAATCATCAGATGAATCATTCAGGGACTGCAGATTCTTCCTGTCCATGGCACTCAATTTTTCTTCAAGCTCCCTGGCTGCTTTTTTCAATGATTCCAGGGCAGCCTGGGACAAATTCTTTTTCCTTCGGATCTCGTATAAGATCGCTTCCTTTTTAGTTGTTTCCTTTTCCTTAATCCTGATCTGAAGATTCAGTTCAGCTTCCAGATCAGTTTTTGCCGCCACCTGTTGACCCAGTTCCTTTTCCAGGCCGCTCAGTTTTTTAAGATCTTCGGCCTGTGTTTCAATAACCTGCAAATCAGACTGAATCACCTGTTTCATAGCATTTTGAGTTAAGAAAAAGTCAAATACCGAGGATGGAACCCCGGCAATATCCAAACGGCCGATCATACGCATCCGATTCAGGGCATTGAGCCTCTCGCCTGCGTAAATCTGTGCTTCATCTATATGTGCTGTCAAAATTTCTTTAGATTCACGGATTTTTACACTTTTTGTCTCAAGATCCTTTGTCTCCCGGGACAGGATCTTGTATTTCAAACGGGCCTGGTTCAAACCATAATCAATTTCATTCAACCCTTCAATAACTTCCATCTCTTTTTTGGAAAAGGTTTCCACCTTTTTTTCTTCAATGGCAATTTTTTCTTCCGTGACAGCTTTGGAGGCAAACACCTTGTCTTTTTTTCCATTCTTTTTTGAACCTGTTTTAATTTTAACCTTTGCAGGTTTTTTGACATCAAGAGATTTTTTAGCCATTACATTTTTTTTGGACCGGGGCATGGGGGTAAGAGTGATATACTTTGGCCGGTTTCGGATATACCCTTTTTTCCCTTTATATACAACGGTGAGCCAGCCGCCGACACCGCCCTTTTTCTCGACAACATCCACCAGCTTCCCTTTTTCAACCACAATAACCACATGGGAATACCGGGAAGGCCTTGCTCTGATATTTAATTTAAAGGAACTGACAGTCCCTTTGAACAGAACCCGGTCCCCGGCCATGACATTATTCGCCGTCGGGAGAACAAGGCATCCAAAAAAAAGGCAGATCCAAAATTTAAATCTTATTACTTTAAAATTTGTTTTAGGGACAAATAGCATCCAAACCAACCTAAAAATGTACTGGAAAAAAGAATCATCAGAATGGTTTTCACAGAAAGAAACCGGATGTCGGTGTAGACATATGACGCCAGATTTTCTGCAATACCCGATGATACGCTTACATATCCGACCAGAAGAATCAATAGGCCCGCCACCCCGCCTATAAAACCCTGGAAAAGCCCCTCCACATAAAAAGGCGTTTTGATAAAACTTTCCGTTGCCCCTACCAGGCGCATGATCTCAACCTCAAGCCTGCGGGAATAAAAAGCCAGGCGCACCGTATTCGCCGTTATAAACAATGCTATGAGCAAAAAAAGACCGCACATGGCATATCCGGTCATTTTAAACAGGTTAAAAATATTTAAAAACTTGCCCAGCCACCCCTGACCATACTCCACATTTTCTACAAGATCCAGGGAGTTAATCCGCCTGGCAAAGTCCTGTATCTGTTCAAAACTGCCATGGGATTTCATTTTAATTTCAATTGCATCGGGCAGGGGATTTGTTTTCAGGGTTTTAAAAAAATCTGTACGGGAACCCATCTCTTTTTTTAATTTATCCAGGGCCTGGGATTTTGGAATAAAAACCATTTCATCAATCTCGCCCAGGCCATGGATTTGTTTTTCAAGACCGGATAAGCTGTCCCTTGAAAACTCTCTTTCCAGATATATCACGGCCCTGCCCCCCTGGTTCCAGACTTCAATGATCCGGCTTGTATTTTCAAAAAAAAGCATAAAGACAGAGACGATCAAAATTGAAAGGGAAATGGTGATAATCGTAATAAAATTCAAAAATCGATTGGACCGGATATCTGACAGAGCCTTCTTTACAAAACGGGTCATATGCGAAGTATCATCTCCATTAAAGCATGGTCCATTAGAGCATGGTGGACGTTGTTTTCAGTTTTCCCTCTTCCAGAACAATATTCCTCCCCCGGACCGTGCTTTCCATCAGGTGTAGGTTATGACTTGCCACAAGAATAGTCGCTCCTTTTTTATGGTATTCCATCAAAAAATCCATTACTGCCTGGGCAGACTTGTCATCCAGGCTTCCCGTGGGTTCATCGGCCAGAATAATGGCGGGTTCTCCCACCACAGCCCTTGCAACCGCCACCCGCTGCTGCTCTCCACCTGAAAGAGTGGGGGGCAGGGCATTGATCTTTTTTTCCATTCCCGTGGTCCTGAGCACATGCATCACTTTTTTCCGGATAAAGCTTTGGTTTTCACCGGCTACCTCCAGTACCAATGCCACATTTTCAAATACAGTTCGGTTGGGAATCAGTTTAAAATCCTGAAACACCATACCGAACCTGCGCCGCAGCACAGGCAATTTTCCCGAAGAGATCCGGGACAGATTCATGCCGTCAATGAGAATCTGGCCTTCAGACACATTTTCTGCAAGGTAGAGGACCCTTAAAAGAGTTGATTTACCAGCTCCCGACGGGCCGGAAACAAAGATAAACTCTCCGGGTTCGATCTCCAGTGAAACATCGTTCAGTGCCAGCTTGGCGCCATAGCGCTTGCTCACATTGAACAACCTTATAATTGGGGTTTTATTGCTGTCCGCATTCATAATTTTTATACACTGCCCTATCCTGGTCCATAATTGACTGAAAATGAATTTACTGATATATACTCTTCGTGTCAAGGAGTGCTGAAAAACAGTTTTCCTTACACCAAGCCTTCACTGTAACCGTAAACCGGCTTCTTCCAACCAGTGAAGGCTTTCACAT
>PIVS01000955.1 GCA_003353855.1 Desulfobacteraceae bacterium | reverse complement strand
AATCTTTTGTTTCTGGGTAAAATTTGCTTTGCTCATAACACATTCTCCTTTTTAAAATTTCAGAAAAAGTGTTACCTGATTTTGTTTGATTCTGTTTAATTTCTTACTATCACATACACATAATGTGCCCACATGAGCAAGCTACTATTGGATCGAGATAAAGATAATATTCCAAATGAATCGCCTAATGTATCCGCTAAGTTTTTACTTGACGTATGGTTATTGAACTGGGATGTAAATCCTTGTTAAAAGGCCAAACCATGGCAATACAGACAAACGTCAACAGTTTTGGCGAGGTATTTAACATATGAAACACTCCTGAATTATGTTAGGGCTAAGTGGTGATTAAGTGGAATCAGATCTTTTTTTATTATTAAGTAACAATTGCTCTCTGACCCCGTTTTTGTTTTTGTTGTGGTGCTAACCTTATGAGAAGCAGACGTATAACAAGGAAATAACCAGCGAAGTCTGGTTGATTTGCTTTTGTTGAAAATTCACCGTTTTTTTGATGAGTGATAATCTTTAAAAACCTGTAATCCTTGGCAATAAATTTGTCAAGGATTACAGGTATTACGTAATTTTTCGGAGGGACAGGTTGGGAACAGGCCAGAAATTGGCTTAACTCCGTCTCTAATTTTTTTAGGGAGGATTAAGATTTGATCAGCGATTCCTGAATATCAATTATCTGTTCTTTTTTTACTATATTACTGTGACCCGATCCCTTGTCAGAGTACGATACGCAAACGGACACCGAATGCCCATAGGTGATCTTGGTCTACATTGAGTGCCGGGTCATTGATATACTGAATAGACGGAGTAACAGCCAATTCCTTAGTGAGCTGATAACGCCAGAAGAACTCGGTTGTATACTGATCATCCGCTCCATCAAACGAGGCCTGATTTGGTTTACCCCAGTTAAATCCGAGCCCGATTACTCCGCGCATCGGAATTGGCTGATAACCAATGCCAACCGTAACCGATTTCTCCAGGAGACTCCCACTGTCTTTGGTATAACGTGTGCCTTCGGTAGGCCTGCGTGATTTAATTTTTTGAGAATGATATTATCGGTTCCAAATATGATTATATAGGAGGACCGATGAGTTCAACACCCACAGTCACATCAGCTTCAGCATT
>PIVS01000400.1 GCA_003353855.1 Desulfobacteraceae bacterium | reverse complement strand
CTGCCGCAATCACCATTAATTTTTTCATCTTTTTTCCTTTATTTGAAGGGTTAATAAGACCAATTTCCCACCTGAATTAAAAAACAGCATGCTCCTTTTAAACACCTGTTTTTTTTAAGGGAGACCAAGCGTTCCTTTTAAAAACACTGTTTACAATCCTACTTAGTAAATTGACCTACCCCTTGTCAACATCTTTGGCAACACTTTTTTACAAAATCCCAATATTTTTTACACTTTTGGACAAATCCTGGAGGTCTTGAATCCTTGGGACGACTCAAAATTAAATTACCATATTGAAGGGTAATCATATCAAGTCTTCTAATCATCTCTATCCTTTTGCAGTATTGTTATCTATCTGATTTTATTTGGGAAATAATTGTCATCAACTTATTTATAGTAAATATTAAAAATGGTATAGTTAGTCCAATATCTTCAAATATAGAGGAGAACTATACCACGTCATGAATCCAGAAAACACAAGTTTAAGCATAGTAAAAGAATATTTAAAACGTCATAAAATCGGAACGTTAGATCAGCTCAAAAAGGAGCTATCTAGCTATTTACAAGTAGCACCATGACAGTTTTCAGAAAGCTTAAATCTTTGGAATATCTTTCCAGTTACTCCCATAGAGGAAAATATTATTCACGCAATTCCATTCTTGTTTTTGATGAAACCGGATCTACCGAACAAAGGTCTCAAACGTCTTTATTTATTTTTCACCGGACCGGTCCAAGAAGCAACAACAAATCACCTTGCGAAAAAGTAGTTCTTCCCCGACTGAGATTGATGTTTTTCGCGATGGACTAAAGGCAGCTATTATCCTTTTTTATAGCCTGTTGAATGAAAAGCAAAGAAATCTTAAATTACGAAACAGCCGGGCATCTATCAGTGGACTAAAATCCACGGAATCAATCCATTGTAAAAAATAGATGTCGATTGCCCCCTTATTCCCTTGGGCTGGCGTACAAAAGCAAAGACCTGGCGATCATGAGATCACCAGGCATGTCAAGCTCAGTTTCCACATGTCCGTAACCGGCTTCCACATAAAGCCCTTCCGGCTGCCTAGCGCATACCAAAGGTGCTCATGTTGTGGTCGCCCTTGTTGAAGGCGTACATGCTGTAAGTCTGGTTGGAATAGGGGAAAAGCAAAGGGGGTATAATTTTTACCAATGCCCAGGGAACCGGCGCCAAAATTCCATTCGCCCTAGAGGATACGAATATTGGCGTTACCAATCAATTCCCCACCTGAATTAAAAAAACAGGATGCACAAAACCCAATTTGCTGCAACAATATCTGCCTTTAAAAAAAAATGGGCTGATGAGAAACTCACCAGCCCATTGTAATACTTCAGACGGTAGGGGTCATGCTTCTAATCAAATTAGAAGTTGATCTGCCATTTCACACCAAAATAATCAGTCTTGGAATCACCGGCGTCTTCACCATCAATAACACCAATTTCAGGGACAAAGAATACGCCAGGAGCCATAGTAATGGTTGAATTCAGGTAGTAGGAAGCAACTTCGTCTGTTGACGCACCACTAACATCGAGTTCTGTTTCAGCATAACCATAACCCGCTTCAAAGTTGAACATGTCATTAAGCGTAAAACCTGCAACAATGATTGCACCGAAAGCATCGTTATCTACAACAGATGCTCCAACGTCAGCAAGACCCTGCCGATTCCATGTTCCATTAGTTCCGATAACAATCATGTTACCAGCATTCTGACCGCCATAAATATTACCGGCCAGGTAGAACGCACCAAATCCGGCTTTTGCGCCAAACGCAACGATATAAGAGTCAATGCTTTCATCAAGGGTTCCAGCTTTAACATCAAAGGTCTGATAACCAGCGCCAAATCTCAGGGCGATGTTATCAAGGTTCAGGGTGTAGCTTGCTTCAAGTGCGGGAATTTTTGTTTCTGTAGTGACTGCAACACCGGTAGTAGCTGTATCTGTTGGAACAACAGCAATCTTGAGACCACCAAATTTTAGCTGCAGCATGCCTTCACGACCGGAGTATACGCCACCATAGGGAAGCAGATCACCGTCAGCATCAAAAACCTGGTCAGAGTAGAACCAGTTCAGGGGAGTGTAGGTTTGACCAACAAGCAAAGAACCTGCACCAAAGTTCCATTCGCCATACAATTTACGAATATTGGCGTTTCCACCGCTTGCGCCATACTCAAAACCACCGGTCAATTCGTCACTTACTTTGACATTGGCACCGATACGGGCATTGCTCTGAAGAGCTTGGTTATAGTTGTCTTTATCTTCTGTACCAGGAGTATCAATTGTTTCAACTGATGTATAGAAAGTTGACAACCTTGCAGATCCGTAAAAGTTCCAGTCAGCCGCATAGGCAGAACCTGCAACCAGTGTAAGGGCTGCAATAATAAGCATTAATTTTTTCATCTTTTTCTCCTTTAGAATTTTGAACAATATGTTCACCGTCTGAAAACCGAAGCCAGGCGTTCCTTTTAAACACCTGGATCTAGAATATTACACCTTTAATCAGTTTTTCCCTGGGTTGTCAATCCTTTTTACACAATATTTTCAATTATTCCAGTTTGTAAGAAATAATGCTGGAGGCCTTGTCCTTTGAAAGGATGGTTATCTTACTCTGGGTTACCACGGAAACGATGAGTTCATCCACCCCGTCCCCGTCCAGGTCGGCAACGGCAAAAGAAGAGATCCACCCCTGGACAGGAGGGGTCTGAAACACCGGCGCCATGGCGATACCGTTCCAGGAAAGCATCTCAATATGGCTGTTCTTAAACCGTTTGTACCTTCCAAAGGCCCCTCCCCCGATTTCATTATTCTTCACCACCAGCAACTCCTGCTTGCCGTCGGAACCGACATCTTGAAATTTTATCCGGGGGTGGAGGTAGACCCGGTCACGATAGGAGGCATCCGTATCATTCCTGGGCATCAGCCAGAAATGTGCGTTGAGTCCGTATTTTTCCGTACTTTCCCAGTCTACACTGCCGCCGTCGTTGGCCAATATCAATCGGCCGTGTTCGTTAATCATCACATATTCATTGGCATCCTTGGCGGTCACCGGCCCCCTGGCAAGGGCAAGAACAGAGGTATTTCTGGGCAGTCGTATCCTTTTTTCCTTTGTATAGGTATCCCCTGATGCCATCATGGTATAAACCCGGCCGTCAAAAGGACTTTTCCCCTTGTCCTGACTCAAAAGAAGATCTGTATTTTCCGGGGTTTTTATGACCCGGTAGTAGCAGGCTTCACCCTCATCCAGGGTCACATAGTCGGACCCGTTATATTCCACCACAAAAGATTGAAGCCCGTCCCTGTGAATGGTCAGACTGGTCACAAAAATTTCCGGATACCCGTTTTTATTAATGTCGGCAATGTCCAGGGAAACGATGCGATTGGTGCTGGGAAACTCAAGCTTTTGAGTTTCCACAAGCCTATTCCCCTCCAATCCGTAGATGATAAGATTAGATTCAGTTGCCGTCACCACCTGAACCTGGCCGTCATTCTTCAGATCCCCCACGGCCATGGCCCCGATGACCCCATCAAATTTAAGATGGGTGGCAAACCCCTGCCTACCGCCCTGCTGCATGGCCATGATCCCGCCCCCCGCAACGGCACCGCCCCCTGCATATTCCAGCCCGCCGGGTGCTGAAGGTTCCTGGGGCGCAGGCTTGGCATAGAGTTCATTGGAAATATTCCGGTTGAAAACCTTTTGATTGATATCCCCGGCAAAAGAATTCACCAAAAGGATCACATCACCCATGTTGTGGCTCTGCTCAAAAAAGGAGAGGGTTTGCTTTTTTCCGCTAACATCCACCATGCTGGCATCCAGACTGACACTCTCTCCAAAATGTGTAAGGCTCCCGAAAAGAATATAATCCACCCCCATGTTGGCCCCTATACTCCTGGCCCGGGACTCGTTCAAAGCCCCTTTTGTAGCATCGGATTCTTTGGCCTGGGCCAGGAATTTATCCACGGTTTCCCGGTCCAGAACATCCACTTTTCCCGGGTCTGAAAGCCGGGAGGAGAGCATGGAAAACAGCCCGTTCTGCAAAAAACCAAGGTCCTGGGGAGAATTCATGGAAAAGGGGAAAACCGCCACTTTTTTGGGTGGGGCACAAACGCCGACATTGACGATCAACACCGTCAGAATAAATAAAGCTGTTAAAAACAGCCCCCTTTTTTGCATCCGTTTATTGGGTTTCAACATGCCACTCCTTCTTAAAATTGATCTTTAAAATAAACACAGTCAAAGACACCCACAAACCGGCATCACTTCCTGCACTTGTTGCTGATAGACCTGCATCTGTTGCTGCAAGCGCTAATTTTGTAAAATTTATTGTAAATTCCCGACCTTATATACCCCATCCTCCCACATCAAACAAGCCTTTTAAACAGCTTTTGCATCTGGGAGGAATCAAAGGCGACCATGGTGGGGCGGCCATGGGGACAATGGAGGGGATTATCGCAGTTTTCCAACTCTTCCAAAAGTTTGACCATCTCCGCTGCATTCATGGGTTTATTTGCCCGGACAGCGGTGTGGCAGGCCATGGAAATAAGACAGGCATCCAGCCACCCTCCCTTTAAAGACTTCTCTTCCATAAAGGTTTCAATA
>PIVS01000954.1 GCA_003353855.1 Desulfobacteraceae bacterium | reverse complement strand
AGACCAAAGGAAGGAGTAACATAACCCATGGTTTGACGAACCCTGCGGGTTTCATCCCTCCTCATCCTGAAAAAATACATTTCACCATTTAATGATTCTCTGATTTGCTCCTTTGAAAATCCGTCAACCAAAAGCCCCAGCGCCTGCCGCAAAAAAACAATGGCAGTTTCATCTTCGTCATCCTGGAGGGCAAGCAATCCTTTTACTCTTTTTTTCACAGACAGGTCCACCAGGATTCTGACTATTTCATTGGGGCTCTTTATAGCTTTTCCATAAGAGGTTTTCAATACCTTGAAAAGGATTTCAATTCGTTTCATGTTGTAACTTAAAAATGTTGCCCCCAGGGTACCGCCGATAATAATCAAAAAACCGGACAAATTCACATAAAGTCCTGTATTCCCATGGATAAAGAACCCTGCCAGGAAAAGAGACACACATATAATTATTCCAAAGATATTTTTTCTGGCCTGCCTTAAAGAAGAAACCCAATCCGATGTGAACATTTTATCCTCCCTATCCTTTTGTATCCAAGAACTTATTAATATTTTTGTTTGGTTAAAATCAGTTCAACCCGCCTGTTAAGAGAGCGGTTATAATCCGTACCATCTGATCTGACCGGTTGATGATAAGAATGGGCAGTAATATAAATTCTATTCTCATCAATGTTGCAAACTTCGGTTAAATAACGTGCCACCATTACAGCTCGATGGGAAGAAAGTTCCCAGTTGGTGGGATAGGTATCAGAGGTGCTCGGTGTATCATCGGTGTGGCCGGATACATTTATGAAATATGAATTTTCCCTTAGGGCCTTGGCAATCTGATCCAATTGATATCTGGCTCCCAATTTAAGATTTACCCTCCCTGAATCAAACAAAAAATCACCGGCAAGTGTTATTCTCATGGCATCATCATTGACCAGATCAACC
This sequence comes from Desulfobacteraceae bacterium, assembly GCA_003353855.1. GTDB lineage: Bacteria > Desulfobacterota > Desulfobacteria > Desulfobacterales > Desulfobacteraceae > NBML01. The sequence continues at coordinate 215 of PIVS01000954.1, read as the reverse complement.
GTGATATTGTCATCTAACAACACCTCTTTGATTGCCTGTTTTGTATGGTCAAAAACTTCCAGGAGCCGGCTTTTAGTATTGATATTTGCCACCATGCCCGATCCCTGTTCAGACAAGGTGTTTCTGGCGGGTCCAAACCCAAACTTAACATCCTTGTCCCCAACCTGGTAAATGTACATGACAGCAAAAAAGATAAACATGGTCATCATTAAATC
>PIVS01000953.1 GCA_003353855.1 Desulfobacteraceae bacterium | reverse complement strand
GGGCAAACAATTAGAAAAAACCGTGGGCACACGGCTCCGAAGTGAGGCCATGATAAACGGCCGCACCCTGAAGGAGGGCCATATGCATTATGCCAGACCGGGGCTTGCCAAACTAAAAGAAAAGCTGAATGAAGCACCGGATCAAAACTTTCCCAAAATTTAGACCTGCCCGATTTATAGATCTGCCCAGTTTATAAATCTGATTGGTTTATAAATCTGATTGGTTTATAAATCTGATTGGAAGATCTATCAGTTTTAAGGATCTATTAAAGGAGATGCCATGGAAAAAAAAGACAAAGTCCCCCATATCAATCTAGACTATTTTGAAGACCTCACCGGAAATATTAAAAATGGTAAGGCCGGGGAAGTGGAAGAGGTGGGAACCCGTATCCGGCAATTAAGAACAGAAAGGGGAATCTCCCTTGAAGACCTGTCCAGCCTCACCGGGTTTGATGTCGCACGTCTGGAAGATATTGAAAAAGGTAAGGAGCAGCCCCAGCTGGGCACGGTGATGAAGCTTTCCAAGGCCCTGGATTCTGCTGTGGGGCGCCTTGTTTCCGGCATGGGAAACAAGCTCTATTCCATCACCCGGAAAAATGACAGAAAACAGGTGGCCAGGTCGGCTTCCAAAACCAGCAAAAAAAATGTCTACTCCTATATGAGTCTTGCCCCTGAAGTCCAGGGACGGCATATGGAAGCCTTGATTGTACAATTGGAAAAAAATGAAGAAAAGGAAGTTTCCGTGCACAATGGAGAAGAATTTATCTTTGTTCTTGAAGGGGTTGCCAACCTGACCATTGCCAATGAATCCTATGATCTTGAACCCGGAGATTCTGCCTATTATCTTTCCACCACATCCCATTATATCACGGCAAAAACCGAAAAAGCCACCATCCTTGCCGTTCTGTATGAATAAGGAGGTAACCAAATGACGCACCCATTGTGGCAGCCATCTGAGTCAAGAATCAAAAGCACCAATATGTATCGCTTCATGAGCCTGGTGAATGAACGTTTCGACAAAGACTTTCAAGAATACACAGGGCTTTGGGAGTGGTCCGTTGAAAACCTGGAAGATTTCTGGTCAACGGCCTGGGACTTTCTGGATATCAAGGCCTCGGTTCCCTATACAAAAGCAATTGAAAAC
>PIVS01000035.1 GCA_003353855.1 Desulfobacteraceae bacterium | reverse complement strand
CGGTTCCCACCATTTGTTTTGAGGCATAACCGGCCAATTCTTCAAGGGCCTGGTTAAAATGGGTGATTTTATGGTCCTTGTCCAGGACAAAAATAGGAATCGGGGCCAAAAAAATAATCCTGTTCAGTTTTTGGTTCTCTTCTTCCAGGCTCTCTATTCTTTTTTCCAGCGCATCTGTTTTGGTACCCATAAAAACTCCAAAAGACTTTACAAGATTAAAGGATCCCCGTATAACAATTGATGATTTTAGCGTTCTTAAATGGGGGCTAACGCCAGTATGAAGCCGTTTGCAACAATTGGCATCAATATATAAAATCATTGATCTAAATTGCAAGGATTTTAAGGGGTGGAGAAAAATATGCCTAGGACCACGATTAAAACCGAAATTCTGATTCACGATCTTAAGGTGCCGATTTCCGTTATTGATGCCGGGGCAAAATCCCTTCTGAACCGTCAGGATTCCTATGGTCCGCTTACGGAAAAGCAGATCAAGGTGTTAAAGCGGATTATCAGGAATACCCTGGCCACCCAGCGGCTTGTCAATGACGTTTTGGAACTCGGACGGTCCAGGGAAGGGGTGATGATAACCTCTGATTTCAGTATCTCCTCCCTTGTGATTGCGGTGCTGGTGGAAATTTTTGATCTCTCCGATCCCTTGATTGCTGATTTAATCCGGAAGGTTCAATCCTATTCTGAACTTGAACAGGTGCTGAACCCCACAGGCGTCAGGCTTGGGTTTGACAGGAAAATGTGGAAAGCAATTGTCCATCTGGATGCTGCCAAGGTGAAGCAGATATTAAGAAACCTTGTGACCAATGCCTTTAAGCACCGTGCCTGCCTGGTGGAAATTCTTGGGTGTTTTGAAGAAAAACAGATGATCTTAAAGGTCAGGGATGACGGCCGGGGCATACCACCTGCAAATCACCAGCGGATTTTTGAAACGTATTTTACCACGGGTGGGTCCATTGAAACTGCCATCGAGAGTCATGGACTGGGGCTTGCCGGCGTTATGGTGCTGCTTAAGGATATGGGGGGGGGGCTCATCCTTGAGTCCGACGACGGAAAAGGTGCTGAATTTATTGTGACCATCCCTCTTTAAAATCAAAAACTTGTATAAATAGTAGTGGTAAAAATTCAGCGAGTAAAGTTAAAATTTTTGGATATCATCCCTGGATGCCAGCTGTTTATCATCAAATTCATCCCAAAATGCCCGGTCACTTTTTCGCCACCCTTCTCCAAACAGTTTGTCAAATACGGGTTTTAACAATGAAAACCAGGTAACATGAGCCTTTTTCCCCTGTTGTCTTGCCGAGAGCACATCTGCCACAAACAAGGAGATGTCCACCAACTTGTCCTTGGGTAAATAGGCATCTGCCCCCTGTTCAATGGATAATTTGAGGTTGTCAGGGGTAAGGGCATGGGCTGTGAGCATGATGGAGGGGATATTCAGTTTATGGGTGATTTTAAGGAGTGAATGGCCCCGTACACCCATGATGTCCAGAATGGCGGCATCATAGGTGTTGTTTTTAAGGCAATTGACGGCTGATTCAAAGGTGGATGCTGAATCGGTTTTACTAAGATACAGCAACTCTTCAAGGGTTTCAAGGATGTCTGGTTCATCATCCACCAGAAGGATTCTTTTGTCTTTAAGAATGTGCTGATGGTCCATTCTTCTCCCCCCCTGTTGGTGTGCGGCTCTTTTATTTTATAGTCAGGTCTGGATACATTTTATTTAAATTTTCCCAATAATTCAATAACAGAATCAATATCTGCCTGTGTATGGGCGGCATTTATCTGAAACCGTATGGTTTCATCTCCCCTGGGCACCACTGGAAAGGTCAATCCCACCACCAGGACCCCATGGTCATATAGATATTTTACAAGGGCATGGGTTTTCGCGGTATCCCGGACCATGAGGGGTACCACTGGATGGGGACCGGGAATCGATTCCAGACCCAGCTTGTCAAGCCCCTGCCTGAACTGGGCAGTTCTTTCTTTTAAGGAGGTTAATAGGTTTAGACCTTCCTGGGAATCGCAGATATCCAGTGCTGTTATGGCTGCGGCACAGTCGGCCACACTCAGGGGATTGGTATAAATATAGGTATCAGCCTTTTGTCTCACCGATTCAACCAGTGTCTTACTCCCGGCAATAAAGCCACCGTTGACTCCAAAGGCTTTACCAAAGGTACCCACGATAATATCAGGAACAACCCCGCAATAATCCTGGGTTCCCCTTCCTGAATCCCCATAGGCACCCATGCCGTGGGAATCATCCACCACAGTGATCACCCCGTCTGTAAATTTGTCATCATACCTCTTGCAGATATTAACAATTTTATCAATGGGGGCATTATCCCCCCGCATGCTGAAAATTCCGTCAAAGATCACAACCACCCGTTCAATCCCAGGTCCCACGGCATCCAGGCAGCGTTTCAGGTCTGTCATGTCATTGTGCTTGAAAATACCCTTGTTTTCTCTGGGAATATTGCTGATGCGCATGGCCCTTATAATGCTGTTGTGGTTGAGCTGATCTCCGATCCAATGGGTCTTTTTGTCGGAAATAGACAGGGCAAGACCGCAATTTGCCGTATAGGCGGAATTGAAAATTTTGGCCGCGGGTTTTTCCAAAAAATCAGCGATGCGCTGTTCCAGCTCTGTGTGGTGGATAAAGGTCCCGTCAATGAACCGGACCGCTCCGGGTCCCACACCAAATTTGTGGGTGGCATCATCTGCCGCACCAATCAGCTTTGGGTGATTTGAAAGGGATAGATAGGAATTTGAGTTTAGCCGTATGAATTCATTCTTGCTTCCAACAAGTTTGTACCGCGGTCCCCGGTCTCCTGCGGGGGGAATATAGTCTTGTATTACCCTTTCATTTCCTTTGGCCCTGCCCTCTTCCGTCAGGGCAGTCAGTTCTTTTTCCAGACTTTTGTCAAGTTTTGTTGTGCTCATTATTGCATCTCCAAAAAAAATAGTGTCTTAATCCCAATCCAATATTACTTTTCCCGATTGCCCCGACCCCATGACATCAAATCCTTTTTGAAAGTCTGAGTAGTGAAATTTATGGGTGATTAAAGGGGATATATCAAGTCCTGTCTGGATCATGGCGCTCATTTTGTACCAGGTTTCATACATCTCCCTTCCGTAGATTCCCTTGATGGTCAGCATGTTGAAAACCACTTTGTTCCAGTCGATTTTCGTGTTGTCCGGCATGATACCCAGCATGGCGATTTTTCCGCCGTGGCACATATTATCTAAAATGGATTTCAGAGCCCCGGGGTTTCCGGACATTTCCAGGGCCACATCAAATCCTTCCTTCATGCCAAGTTTTTTCTGGGCATCTTCAATTGTTTGGCGGCTAACATCAATGGTCAGGGAAGCGCCTGCTTTTTTGGCCAGTCCCAGGCGGTAGGGATTGATATCTGTCACCACCACGTGCCGGGCTCCGGAATGTCTGGCAATGGCGGCAGCCATGCAGCCTATTGGACCGGCACCTGTGATCAGAACATCTTCTCCCAGAACATCAAAGGAAAGGGCCGTGTGGGTGGCATTACCCAGGGGGTCAAAACAGGCCAGGACATCCAGGGGAATGTTTTCATCGCAATACCAGACATTGGTCACGGGAATGGCAAGATATTGGGCAAAGGCTCCGGCACGGTTGACTCCAACACCCTTGGTATCATTGCACAGGTGCCGTCGGCCGGCAAGGCAGTTCCTGCAGTGGCCGCAGACCAGATGACCTTCCCCCGAGACCAGATCCCCTTTTTTGAAATCAACCACATGTGAACCGATTTTTTCAATCCGGCCGACAAATTCATGGCCCACATGCATGGGCACGGGAATGGTTTCCCGGGACCATTTGTCCCAGTTGTAGATATGAATATCCGTACCACAGATGGCTGTTTTAATTATTTTGATCAAAACTTCATTGTGTCCGATTTCAGGAATCGGCACCTCTTCCAGCCATAGTCCCGGTTCTGGTTTTGACTTTACCAGCGCTTTCATGGTTTTCATATTATATATCCATTTGATTGAAATAAATATTAAAATTCTATCATAAAACTTATAATAACATAAATAATTCAAAAATACTATCCGCTAACACCCGTGTTGAATTCCAAATTTTTTTTTCGGTGATGTTCATCGGCCATGCCAGCCACAGCCCCATTGTTCGGTTTTTGGGTCATGTTTCTCACTGTCACAGGGGGTAAAGGTAAATATTCCAGAACGATTTTTATTTTGAAAGTTCTCGCATTTTACATGAGCCGGGATCAGATTGCAAAGAGTATTCACCCCCAGGGTTTGCAAAAGTTTTTTGTATGTCCGTTGTCTGCAAGCCATGGTCCCTATGGCTAAAAAACTTGACACCAGGGCCAGGGTGCTGGTATAAGCTTGTATATACAAGTTACTTTTACGCTATCATGTTTTCAGCGATCGTTCATTTTATATCGATTGAATCATTTGAATATCAAGGAGTGTGCAAATGGTGTTATTAAAAAAAACACAAAAATCCATGAAAATCAGTCTTGGGGATGTGCCCCCCTTGAAAAACTTCAAAGAGGGTATCAGGCGTGCTCCGGACAGGGGATTTCGCCTGAATCGGAAACAGACTGCCACGGCATTGAAAAATGCCCTCCGGTATATCCCGGAGTCCTTTCATGAAAGGCTGATCCCTGAATTTTTAGAGGAACTCAGGACCAGGGGCCGGATTTACGGCTATCGGTTTCGCCCGGAGGGCAGGATCACAGCCAAACCCATCCAGGATTATAAGGGAGCATGTGAAGAGGCTAAAGCCATCCAGGTGATGATCGACAATAACCTGGATTTTGATGTGGCCCTATATCCCTATGAATTGGTGACCTATGGGGAAACAGGCAGTGTCTGCCTGAACTGGATGCAATACCTTCTGATCAAAAAATACCTGGAGGTTATGACCTGTGATCAAACCCTGGTGATGCAGTCGGGGCACCCTCTGGGGCTCTTCAAATCTTCCCCGGACAACCCCAGGGTGATCATCACCAACGGACTCATGGTCGGGTTATATGACAATCAGGATGACTGGGAAGTTGCCGCCCAGATGGGGGTTTCTTCCTACGGCCAAATGACCGCCGGCGGATGGATGTACATCGGTCCCCAGGGGATTGTCCACGGCACCTATAACACTCTTTTAAATGCCGGGCGTAAAATGTGCGGTGTTCCGGCCGATGGTGACCTTGCCGGTCTTTTGTTCGTAACCTCGGGTCTTGGGGGGATGAGTGGGGCCCAGCCCAAGGCGGCTAAAATAGCCGGAGCAGTCTCCATTACGGCGGAGGTGGATTATTCCCGCATCAAGACCCGTCACAGCCAGGGCTGGGTGGATGTGGTCTCCCATGACCTTGAAACCGTCTATGCCACGGCAAAACAAGCAAAAATAGCCAGACGGAACACCTCAATCGCCTTCCACGGCAATGTGGTGGACCTAATCGAATTTCTCAATGGGAAGGATTTGAAGGTGGATTTGCTGTCGGATCAAACCTCCTGCCATGTGGCCTATGAAGGAGGCTATTGTCCCGTGGGCATCAGTTTTGAGGAAAGAACCCGGCTGCTGGCCCATGACAGGGGGAAATTCAAGAGACTGGTGGATGAGAGTCTTAAAAAGCATTATGCCCAGATCCAGCTCATGGCAGCCCGGGGCACCTATTTCTTTGATTATGGGAATGCCTTTCTCAAGGCGGTTTTTGATGCCGGTGTCATTGAAGTTGTTAGGAACGGGAAGGATGCCAAGGACGGGTTTGTCTATCCTTCCTATTTTGAGGATATCATGGGACCGATTTTTGATTATGGCTACGGGCCCTTCAGGTGGGTCTGCCTCAGCAATGATTCCCGGGATCTGGCCAAGACAGATCAGGCTGCCATGGACTGCATCGATCCCAAAAGACGCCCGGAAGACAGGGATAACTACATTTGGATCCGGGATGCCAAAAAGAATAAACTGGTGGTGGGCAGTCAGGCCAGGATCCTTTACCAGGACGCCCAAGGAAGGGTTTCCATTGCCCTGAAGTTTAATGAAATGGTGAGAAACAAGGAAGTAGCTCCCATAATGCTGGGCCGTGACCATCATGACCCGGGCGGTACAGACTCCCCCTTCAGGGAAACTGCCAATATTTATGACGGCAGTAATGTGTGCGCAGACATGGCCACCCATTGCTTTGCCGGCAATGCAGCCAGGGGGATGACCATGGTGGCCCTGCACAACGGCGGCGGCACCGGTATCGGCAAAGCCATCAACGGTGGCTTTGGTCTGGTGCTGGACGGCAGCGACCGGGTGGATCAAATAATCAAATCTGCCATGCTCTGGGATGTCATGGGCGGGGTTGCCAGAAGAAACTGGGCAGGAAATGAAAATGCGATTGAAGTTGCCATGGCATACAACGAGCAAAACAAAAACGGGGATCAGGTTACAGTGCCTTTTCTTTCCGATGAGATTGCCATTGGAAAAGCAGTTGATACGCTGTTCTAATGATAGATTTGACTGACACCTGACAAAAAGAGGATTGATCATATTAAACTATCTGGACGGGATTGTTCAAGCCTTTTGTACTAGGGCAAATAAAAATTTGATAAATTCTTGCTTGCAAAATTTTTAACGACAATGCATAATACTGGTTTAGAATACTTATTTATCATAACAATATAGATGGGTCCGGAAATATGAAATGTAATTTTGCTTGTTATAGAAATGAGAAGGGGTTTACCTTTCTCGAATTAATGGTGGTGGTCGTAATCCTAGGTATTTTGGCAACCTATGTGGCGCCAAAATTCATGGGCAGGACAGATGATGCCAGATCTGTAAAAGCCAAAGTTGATATCGCATCCATTGAAACCAGCCTGAGGATGTATAGACTTGATAACGGCCAATATCCCACCACAGAGCAGGGGCTTTTGGCTTTGATTGAAAAACCCTCCACAGATCCCATTCCTTCCAATTGGAGTGAAAAAGGATATCTTGAGAAAAAAAAGATACCCAAGGACCCCTGGGGCAAAGAATATATATATCTTTCACCGGGAGTCCATGATGAGTACGATGTCATCTCCCATGGTGCAGACGGTGCATCTGGAGGAGAAGGAAAAAATAAAGATATCAACAGTTGGGAGCTTGAATAAGAAAAGCCGGGCCAGTGGCTTTACCCTGGTCGAATTGATTGTAGTGATCAGTATCATTTCCGTGTTGCTTGTATTTGCTTTTCCTATGTTTCAAAATTTTCATTTTTTTTCTAATTCCAAAAGTCAGGCAGGGAAAATAGCCCGTCTTTTAACCGATTTAAAAGAAAAATCCCTTCAAGAGAATGTTGATTATTTCATGCATATTGACTCAGATTCCGGCATGGTTTGGATTTCAGATGACTCCATGGATGATGAGTCCTATGACAAGGCAAAGGAAAATCCCATAGCTTTATCTGGAAATTTTTCAATTCTGGACGTTGAATTTGCCGGGGTGAAGGATCCAGGGGATAAAAAATACAAGATCCGGTTCAGAAAACTGGGATATTCTGATTTTGCTCTGATTCATATTCTTGAAAACGAAAATAACCTAACTCTTAAAATTGAACCCTTTCTTTCAAGTGTTCAGATTTTAAATGGGCATGTTTCCCTTGAAGATTGCAGTTAAATATTTTTTCAGGCCAGAGGATGCAGCTGGATTTACCCTGCTTGAAATCATGATCAGCGTCTCTATTATTGCCATTGTTTTTGTGTCACTTTTCAGGATGCAGTCAGGGACCACAGATCTTGCTCTTGCCGGGCAATTTAACAGCACCGCACCCTTTCTGGCAAGGCAGGTGCTGGTGGATGTAGAGCAGGATCTTGGCAATAGGTCTGAATTTGAAGGGGATTTCGGGGAAAATTATCCAGGATATGAGTGGGTTTGTAAGATTGAGAATGCTTCCTTTGAAGACCTTGATTTTCTGGATGAAACAAGCCAGGGGAGCCTTAAAAAAATAGTCATGTCAATATCGGGAATGAAGGGACAAAGGATGTATAAGCTAACGACCTGGAGATTTGTCCTTGAATAAGATGGCAAAAACGTCATTTTGCCGTGGGCTCACCTGCCATGGGTTTACGCTTATCGAAATTCTCATTGCCGTGATGATCTTCTCCATTGTTATATCTACCCTGTTTTCTTCTTTTAACGGGTTTATGATCACGAGCGAAAATATAACCCGAAATGTTTCCCAAAGTGGGAAAATGCGAGATGCCCTGAAAAGGATCTGCCTGGATTTTGAGCAATTATATGCTTTAAGGGTTCCCAGGTATTCAAAACCTGTCTTTAACTCCGATCCCGATCCCTACAGATTTGTCGGCAAAGAAAACCGTGTGGGAAAAAAAAATTTTTCATCTGTTACCTTTGCCTCCCTGGCCCATGCAATAACAGGTAAAGATCCGAGGCAGGGGGTTGCAATAATTTCATATTATGTAAAAGAAAATGAGGATGGCTATGATCTTTACAGGGCTGACAGCCTGCCGCCTTATCCCGAGGGCCTTGAATCATGTGCAGATCATTTACTGGGCAAAGATATTTCAGAATTTGAAATGTCTTATACAGATATCAATGGGGATGAATCTCCATACTGGGATTCTGAATCTGATGAGTTTAAATATATTGTCCCGGCAAGTGTTTCTCTAAAAATAGTGTTTAATTCCCAGGGGAAAAATCAGGTGTTTGAAACATCCATCAAGCTCATTCAAGCAAGGATTCCCATTGAATAATTCCCTAAAAGATGAAAAAGGCTTCGCCCTTGTTGTCACCCTTGGTATTGTCGCAATCCTTTTGGCAACCGCCCTGCAGCTTGGAAAATTTACGGGTGACTCTGTTATCTCTTCTCTTGCAGATAATGATAGGTTCCAGGCCTATCAAGCGGCAGTGTCCGGCATAAATCTTGCCAGACTGATACTTGTGGAAGATGCAAAAAAAAATACAATTAGTTCTGTTCAGGAGACCTGGGCAGATCAGGATAAACTTAAGGAGGCAGTGGAAACCCTGGGACTTGAAAAGGATACATTGAAGTTGGAAATTTCCGATGAGTTGTCAAAAATTCAGGTGAATGCCCTGATCTCGGAGTTTCCAGGAAATCTATTCAATTCAAGCCAGCTGAAGATATGGGAAAACTTCCTTAGGCTCAGGTTCTCCGACAACGAGGAAAAGGGTGAAGACGATGCTGCTGAAATTATAAATTCAGTCAAGGACTGGCTGGACTCAGGGGACGATGATGCCATAACAGGTCTGTCCGGTGCTGAGTCGGAATATTATCTTGCTCTGGATCCTCCATATCCCTGTGCAAACGGCCCGGTCAATCAGATTGACGAGCTTTTAAACATAAAAGGGGTGTCAGGGGATATGTTCAAAGAGGAGATTGAACAAGACCCGGAGGGGAATCCGGACCAGGTAGAACAAGGCATGGAATTAAGTGATGTGTTTACGGTATATGGACTGGATAGCGAAAAATCCGAAAACGGGGGCTATCGGTATTCGGGCAGGGTGAATATCAATACGGCAGGTGTTGATGTCCTTGCCGCACTGCTTCCCGAGGGTATGGATGACTTTGCCCAGGAACTTGTGGATTTCAGGGAGCAAAAATCAGAAGAGGGAACGGTTTTTCTAAACCCGCTTGACAAAGGGTGGTATAAAAAGGTTATAAATCTTTCTGAGGAGGAAACAGATCGGCTGGATAGTTTCATACGATACGGCAGTGATATTTTTAAAATCCAGTGTTCCTCCCAAAAAAATGATGCAAAGGTATCCCTTGTCGCTTTTGTGAAACGGGAAAGAATAAAAGGATCCGGAAAGTGGAATTGCAGAGTAATCCAGATGGAAAGGGAGTGATTCATGTCAGCTTCTTTTTTAAGAATTGACCTTGATCAGCTTGGTATTAGAGCAAAGCTTGTTGAGCAAACCTCTAAAAATGCTGTGTCCGGGGAAGAGTGTCATGTTTTGTTTGAGGAGTTACCCGAATCCGAGGATAATCAGGACCCCTTTGATGCAGGATTGGATATCATTGCCCAGCAGATTGATTTGAGCGCCTGTTCAACAGCTGTAATATTTGTATCTTCCATGGGTGTTTTTTTCAGGAATATGGAACTTCCTTTCAGTTCTGAAAAGAAAATCCGTCAGGTTCTGCCCTTTGAACTTGAATCTTTTCTGCCCCGGAGTGATGAAAAATATATTTCTGATTTTCACAGGTTAGGTATTGATGACAATCCCAATCTGATCCTGACGGCTTCGTTTCTGAAATCCCAGGTTGCAAATTACGTTTCAAAACTTAATGATCTGGGGATTAAGCCTTTAATCATAACCCCCGGCGGATATGCCGCCGCCCTGAGCTTTTTAAAGGAGCGAAGAACATTGTCCTCCTTTATCTTTTTACATTTCACTGACAGTGAATATACTCTGGTGATTATTGTAGACAGAAAGCCCTGCATGGTTCGCTGCTTTTCAACTTCTCAATATGAGCCGGGAAAGCTTGCAACGGTAGTAAAACAGTCCATCCTGGGGTTTAGTCAGCGAACAGGACTCAATCCTTTATTTAATATTTTTATTTATTCTGCCATTGATAATCATAAAATCAAAGAAATATGTAATTCCCTGGACCATTATTTGGAATGCCAGTCCGGATTAAGGTCTGTTGAGTTCCAATGTGAGCTAATACAAGAAAATGTATCATCAAAAGCATTGCTGTCTGCTATTACCCCTGAAACCAGGATGAAATATCTCTTTAATTTCTGCAGGGGAAAATATGGCGTCCGTTCTTTTATAAAAACATATTTAAATCACCTTGCAGCAGGATTTGTTCTGGCACTCATCCTGTTTAGCTTGTCTGTTTTCAGCATAACTACAGATATATCAAGGTTGGATGGGAAAATAGATAAACTGGATAAAACCGCATTGAGACTTTATAGGGAAACATTTCCAAACAAAACAAAAGTGATGGACCCCTATCTTGAGATGAAGGCAAATTTAAAGGCGGCATTAAAAAAATCAGGAACTGTCTATAACAACCAAAACCTTTCAAAGAAAAAGAATGTTCTGGTGAGTGATGTAATTCTTGAACTTTCCAGAAGGATATCCGCATCCATAGATGTGGACGCATCAAGACTGCTATTCAATAAAGGGCGACTGATTCTTTCCGGTTCAACAGGCAATTTTAACGATGTCGATAAAATTAAAACCGGGATCGAAGAATCAAAGATGTTTGAAAAAGTAAACATCAGCAGTGCGACAATGGATAAAAGGGGGCACCGGGTTGACTTTAAATTTATTATTGAGATGTGATTGAATTATCATGATGAATCTATCACGACGTGAAATAAACGTGTTAATGTGCGGTGCCATATTTATGGTTTTGTTTTTAGCATCTCGGTTTATCGTTGCTCCTGCCTTGGATAAAAGGGATAATCTTGAAAGAATTCTGGCTGGAAAACAGAATGCCCTGGAAGAAATGCTCCGGCAAAAACTGCAATACCAGTCGTTATCCAACCAATTGAATACTAAAACAGAGGCCTTGGCTAATAGGAAAAAAGGCTTTTCTCTTTTTAAATTTCTGGATTCCCAGGCCAAAGAAAGCGGCGTAAAAGACAATGTGGCTTATATGAAGCCCTTTACAAAATCATCTGATTCTTCCTATAGGACTGAAACGGTGAAGATCAAGCTCAGTGCCGTGTATCTAAAAAAGCTGGTTGATTTTTTGTATCATATTGAGTCTTCAAAAAATGCAGTTACCATTACATCTTTGTCTCTGTCAAAGGCTGGTAAGGGAAAAAAAAAACTGGATGTGGTGATTGAAGCGGAAACACTCATGCTAAGGAATGGGGGTTAAATTGAAGAGAAGGCTTATAGTATTTTATTTTATATTTTTCCTCCTATCGCTTTTTGTTTTTGCCTTAATTCTTTTCCCCGGAAAGGAAACCGCCACCCATTTGGCCTCCTTGTTAACTGCAAGGTATTCATCTTTGCAGATAGATATCCAAAGTGTAAGGCCCCAATTCCCCCTGGGGTTGAAGCTTGATAATCCCAGGGTCATTTTAAACGGTAAAACGCCAGTTGAAACAAATTTACTTGAAATAAGTTTTGATTTGTCTTCTCTGTTCAGAAAACAAAAAAAACTAAAGATTAAGTCTGGATTTTATGAAGGTACCTTAAAGGGCAGCATGAATTTAAATGAAACGGGGGTGGCGCTATTTTCCGATATCACCTTGTTGTTTTCCGGGGTTAAAATCAATGATTTTAAATATAAAACAGATCTTGCCGACATCATCCTTGATATGGAAATTGACGGTAAATACTCAGATTCTGAAGCCGGAGGGGGGGGGGCTGGTAAAGGCACTGTTCATATAAAGAATTTTTCAGCCATGATGAAAGATTCTTTATTTAATATCCTGGGTTTTCCCTCGGTGGACTTTTCAAGTATCCAGATTGAATTTATACAGGTAAAAAACAAGGTGACACTGACCAGATGTATTGCCAAGGGGTCCATAATAAATATTCAGCTGACAGGTGATCTTGCCTTTGATTCTTCATTGGAAACAATTAAACTGAATCTTAAAGGTATGATCCTGCCCGATTCCGCTCAGTTGAACCTGTTTGCCCGGTCGGGGCCGGGGTCGGCTGCCGGTAAGCAGGGCAATGGGGGGATTAAATTTAAAATTTCAGGCACATTGGAAAAACCGCAGATAGGACTATGAAATATATATTTTATATAATCAACTTGATTCTGATAGCCGCCATTGCTTATTTTTGCGTTGAAATTACCTATAAGACTATAGTGGCAGGATATCTGGTCCCTTTTGAATCTTCTTTTTCAAAAACAGCAAGTCAAAAAAATAAAAGTGGAAACATAAAAAATCTTCAAAAGAAAAACCAGTATGATAGGATAATGAAACGCAATCTTTTCAAGGTTGAACTTGAGGAAACAAAAGAGCTACAAAAAAAGGAAGTTGAGGCAACGGCGGTTGATAATCTTAAGGTCACCGAGCTTAAACTTGTTTTGTGGGGCACAGTTACCGGCGATTCAGAAATTTTTGCAGTTATTGAGGATAAAAAAGAACGGAAGCAGTTCTTATATGAAATCGGGGATATGGTCCAGGGGGCAAGATTAAAACAAATTTTAAGACGCCGGGTGATTTTAAATTATCAGGGCATGGATCAGGTTCTTGAGATGAAAGTGGATGATAAAAATAGCCAGGATTCCAAAAACTTTGTAAAGGCACCACAGTCAATTGAGAGCCTCATAAAGGAACAACGATCTATCAATGATGTTAGCGCGTTGTCAAAACAAATAAAAATACGGCCGTATTTTTCCGAGGGGGAACAGGATGGAGTAATGGTATATGGTATAAGGCCCGGTTCTTTTTTTAATAAAGTTGGGCTGCTGAACGGGGATATCGTTAAGGAAATAAACGGGACGCCCATACACTCGAGTGAGGATGCCTCCAGTTTTTATGAACAAATCGAGGCGGCAACGAATGAAACCAAGATTATCCTTTCCAGGAGAGGATCGGTAAAAGAAATAATTTACCAGGTTGAAAATGGTGATTCTGCAATTTCACCTTTTTCTGATTAAAGCAGCAAAGGAGATGAATGATAATGTTTTGTATGAAAAAATGGGCACTTCCATTTTTTATGATTTTTGTTTTAATTTTTTTGATTTTACCCTCTGGAATCCATGCTGCAAATACCCAGGAACCGGGTGAAGAAGAGTCTAAATTTGTTTCCATTGATTTTAATAATGTTGATATCAATGTGTTTATCAAATTTATGAGCAAACTGACGGGTAAGAATTTTGTGGTGGATAACAGGGTAAAAGGCAAAGTTACCATTATCTCTCCAACAAAAATTTCAGTTGAGGAAGCCTATAAAGTTTTTGAGTCTGTGCTTGAGATTAATGGGATATCAACGGTTAAAGCGGGTAAAATAATAAAAATTATTCCGACACTTATTGCGAAGGCCGACAATCTTGATACGCGAGTCGTTACCAAGCCTGTAAAATCAGGCAACCCGGATGACAGAATCGTTACAAGACTTATTCCCCTTGAATTTGCCCAGGCCCATGAGTTAAAAACCCTGTTTATCCCCCTTGTTCCCAAGGGAAGTGTTGTCCTTTCCTACAGGGATACCAATATGCTGATTGTTACAGCAACCCTTTCAAGCATTGACCGGCTTTTAAAAATAATAGAAGCCATTGATGTACCGAGTATTGGTAAAGAAATATCCGTTATTCCGGTTAAATATGCCGATGTCAACAAATTGGCAAAAAACATGGCATCTATCTTTACGGCCAGGGTAAGAGAGAGAAAGGTGGCGTCTGACTCTAATATTATTGTTAAATTTGTTGCAGATGAACGAACCAATTCCATCATCATCCTGGCCAGCAAGGTTGAAAGTCAAAGGGTAAAAAAGCTTATTGAGCTATTGGACCAGCAAGTTCCCAAGGGAGAAGAAAGAATCCGGGTTTATTACCTGGAACATGCCTCGGCAGAGAACCTTGTCAAAGTATTGCTTGAAATTCCAAGCGATGGTAGCAATCAGAAGATAAGTGCCGGAGTGAAAAAGGCCCCGATTTTGTCTGCCAAGGTGAAGATCATGGCGGACAAAACCACCAACAGCCTGATCATCATGGCGGAGAAGGAAGATTATCCGGTCATTGAGGAAGTCATCAGCAAACTGGATATTCCCAGGGCAATGGTCTATATTGAATGCTTGATCATGGAAGTCAATGTAACCCGGGGACTGACCATCGGCACCGAGTGGCAGGCCGCAGATTCATTCAGTGGTGGTGAAAAAGCTGTTATAGGCGGTTTTAGTCCAACAGGAAGAACTACCCGGGACGGCATTGTGACGGATACTTTGCCCCAGGGATTTTCCCTTGGTGTTCTGGGTAAGGCATTTGATATCGGAGGTGTTACATTTCCGGATATTCAGGCCGTTGTATCGGCATATCAAAGCGACAAGGATGTCAACATCCTGTCCACCCCCCAGATTTTAACCACTGAAAATGAGGAAGCAACCATTACCGTTGGCAAGAACGTCGCTTTTCAAACCAGATCGGCGGCAAACTCAGGAACTGACACCTATAGTTCCTATGAATATAGGGATGTGGGTATCACCCTTAAAATCACCCCCCAGATCAGCAAGGACAGGCTGGTCAGGCTGAATGTATACCAGGAGCTTACCAAGCTTGATGACATCAGCACGACCGATACTGACCGGCCGTCAACTCTTAAACGCCAGATTGAAACAACCATCATTGTGGAAAATGGCCACAGTGTTGTAATAGGCGGTCTTATTGACGACGGATCCACAACAACAATAAACAAGACCCCTTGCCTTGGTGATATTCCAGGCCTTGGCTGGGCATTTAAAAGTGTATCCGAAGGGGTAGAGAAAACAAACCTCTATGTTTTCTTAACACCCAGAGTTATTAAAAATCCCCTTGAAGCGGACCAAATTTACCGGCAAAAGAAAAAAGACATCGAAGCCGTTAAAATGGGAGAGGTTCCCCTATACGAAAAAGTTAATATATTTGGCAAAAAAGATGGCGGGGGACAAAAAACGGATGAATCAAAGAAATCCCAATGATTGATGAACTCTTAAATATAATTAAAAAAAAGGTTTCTCTTTCCAGGGAAAATTGTGAAAAAATAAGATCTTCCTATTTGAAGGACAGATCAAGGCTGATTGAATCTGCTGTTGAAACCAAGCTTGTCGGAGAGGATGAGGTGCTTGAAGCATTGTCCCTTTTATATGCCATCCCTTTTAAACCGGTACTTGCCATGGAAAATGTCAGGGATGACTGGACCGGTATAATTTCAAAGCAGTTCTTGAAAAAATTTGCCATCGCCCCCCTGGCAAATGAGGAAAGTGATTCTATAATCGCGGTTAATGATCCTTCGGATCTCAGCCTGGTGGATGAGGTTGCATCGCTTTTGAATTTTGATACATATACCCTGGTTCTTGCCCCTAAAAATCAGATTTTGTTAGCAGTGAATGCCCTGTATGAACGTGCCGGGGAGAGTGCCCAGCAGCTTGTGGATCATATGGAAGACGACGGGTTTACGATTATTGATGATTTTGAACAGACAGCTGATCTCCTGGATGACACCAGTGATGCTCCGGTCATACGACTTGTCAACCACATGATTTCACAAGGTGTAAAAGTGGGTGCAAGTGATATTCATATTGAACCCTTTCAGGATGTTTTAAAGGTAAGATACCGGATAGACGGCATCCTCTATGAAATGTTGACACCGCCCAAGGGGGTTCAGTCTTCTCTGATTTCAAGAATAAAAGTCATGTCCAGGATGAATATTGCCGAAAAAAGAGTACCCCAGGACGGGCGGGCCCAGGTCAGAATAGGGGATCAGGAAATTGATATCCGTGTTTCAACAATCCCCATATCCTATGGCGAACGGCTGGTCATGAGGCTGCTGAATAAATCAGGCTATTCTCTTAAGTTTACGGAGTTCGGGCTCTCGGATGAAAACCTGGGTCTGTTAAATAAAATCATCCGGCAGAACAACGGCATCATATTGGTCACAGGTCCCACCGGAAGCGGAAAGACCACTACCCTGTACGCAGGTCTTTCGGAAATAAATTCCCCTGAGAAAAATATTATTACAATTGAAGATCCGGTTGAGTACAATCTAAAGGGCATCGGCCAGATCCAGGTGAATGCAAAAACCGGTGTGACCTTTGCAAAGGGACTGCGTTCCATTGTAAGACAGGACCCGGATGTTGTTCTTATCGGAGAGATAAGGGATTTTGAAACAGCAGACATCGCAATCCAGTCAGCACTTACAGGCCATCTTGTTTTTTCAACTCTCCATACCAACGATTCAGCCGGTGCCATCACAAGGCTTGTGGACCTGGGGGTGGAACCCTACCTTATTTCCTCTTCGGTCAACACGGTGATTGCCCAGCGGCTGGTGAGAAGGCTCTGCAAGGAGTGCAAACAGGAATACAGCCTGGAAGATTCCCATATCAAAACCTTGAACGGTGTGGGTAAACAATATCTGGGAAAAGATGTTTTCAAACCCAAGGGGTGTTCAAGCTGTTTTAATACGGGCTATTCAGGAAGGGAAGCCATTTTTGAAATCATGCTCATAAATGACAGTCTGAAAAGTCTTATTATGAAGACTTCCGATGCAAATCAGATAAAAAAGATGGCCCTGGAATTAGGGATGATAACCCTTCGCCAGAACGGCATGGAAAAGGTGCTCAAGGGTATAACTTCAATTGAAGAGGTTATTCGTGTTACCCAGGAGTAGAACCATAATTTTAATCCTTGCCCTTTTCTTTATATGGACTAATTCAGCTGCCCTGGCAGCCGATGAAAACCCGTTCATCCGGTTTTACCAGGAGCATATATCTGTGGTGGACGGTCACCGGTGCCCGATGTATCCCTCATGTTCAGCCTATGCATCCAGGGCCTTTAAAAAGCACGGACCGGTTCTGGGCTGGATCATGGCCTGTGACAGGCTTGTTCGCTGCGGAAGAGATGAATCCCAGGTTTCAATGAAAGTGCTGCTTGACAAGAATGAACTCATTTATGATCCTGTATCAGCCAATGATTTCTGGTGGTTTGAAACCAGACCCGATAAAACCAGATCTAATAGAACAGGGCCAAATGAAAAAAAATAGTTTTTTTATCCTTTTAATCATCCTGGTATTATTTGGATCGGATCTGCGGGCACAGGCAAAACAACTGGTCATTACATCGGAAATGCAATACCAATATGCCTTAAAGCTTTTTGGGGAAAAGGACTATGAAACCGCCATGGTTGAATTTAAGCGGTTCATCCATTTTTTCCCGGACAGTGAAAACAGGGACCAGGTAAAATTCAGTACAGGGGTCTGCCTGTATTACCTGGAGAAATATCATGAAGCTGCAAGGGTGTTCAATGACATCATCCTGAAAGACAAGGAGGATGATATTACCAAAGAATCCTATTTTTACCAGACCAGGGCGTTTCTAAAAATGGGAAATCCCGGTTATGCCGAAATTGTTTTGCAAAACTATCTTCTGCTTGCCGAAGATGAGGAAACACGGGACAGAATTTATTTCAATTTGGCCCAGCTCCATCTTGAAAAGGCCAAAAATCCCCTGGATCAGGATTCTTTAACCATTGCAAAAAAAAATCTGTCCATGATGTCGGATTCCGGAGCCATAAAATACAACCGGGATTATTATACAGACCTGATTTTCAAGGCCAAGCATACGCTGACCAAGAGCCCCCGTGCAGCAGGGGTGTTTGCACTTATCCCCGGAGGCGGGTTTCTCTATTGTGAAAGATTCCATGATGCCTTTGTCACCTTTTGTCTGAATACAGGTCTCATGTACGCAGCCTATAGCGCCTGGGACCATGACAACAAGGCGCTGGCAGGAGTGATAGGGTTTGTTGAAGCCGGGTTTTATACGGCTGGCATCTATGGTTCTGTTTCATCTGCCCATAAATACAACCAGGCCCAGAAACTTAAAATACTGAACAAAGAATTTTCCATTGCATCCAGATTTGATCTGGAAAATAAGGGATATGCCTTACTATTAAACTATGGGTTTTAGACTATCGGACCAGCTGATTCATTTCAAAAATCGGCAGGCAGATGGAAAGAATAATCATGCCGACCACAACCCCCATGGTAAGGATGATCAGGGGTTCGATCAAAGAACTGGCTGCCGTAATTGCAGACTGGACATCTTTCTCAAAAATATCCGCCGTCTTTTCAAGCATTTTTTCTATCTCGCCGCTGGTTTCTCCTATTTTGATCATCTGGGCTGCAAGATAGGGGAAATTATCGCTTTGCCCAAGAACTTCACCTAGTTCCCCCCCCTGCTCAACTGTTTCACATGCCTTTGATATCAGTTCAACTATCACCTTGTTTCCGGCAATGCTTTTGGTTATATTCAGCGCTGCAAGCATGGGGACACCATTTTCCAGCAAAGATGCAAGGGTCCTTGTAAAACGGGCGGCAATCAGTTTTACAAGGAGATTGCCGATAATGGGCAGGGAGATCAGCAGTTCGTCTATGAAATAAGCGCCCTTTTCAGTTCTTCTTATTGAAAAAATGGACAGGGAAAAGAGGATTGGTACAAGAAGAATACCCCACCAATAGGATTTAAAAAAAGAACTGACAAAGATGAGAATAAGGGTCGGCATCGGCAGGGTTTGGTTCATGTCTGAAAAAATAGTGATGATCCCGGGAACCACATAGGTTAATAGAATCATTAAGACACCGAAACCGATGAATGACATTAAAACAGGATAGGCAAGGGCTGCCTGAATTTTCTTTTTTGACTCCTCTTTGTTTTCAGTAAAATCTGCAAGTCTTTCCAGGACAATTTCCAGGGTTCCCGAAGATTCTCCGGCATTGACCATATTAATAAAAATCGGAGAAAACACACGGGGATAAAGGGCAAGGGCCTTTGCAAAACTGCTACCTTCCTGGATAGCATCCTTAACCCTTGAAAGTACTTTTTCCATGGACTTGGTCTTGGTCTGGGGAACAAGGGTTGCAACTGCCTTGACAAGGGGAAACCCCGCAGATAAAAGGGTTGACAGCTGCCGGGTAATCATTGAAAGTTCCGAGGAGCTTATCCTTGAAAAAAAATCAATTTCTGAAAACAGCGATTTTGATGTTCCGGTATCATGGATGGCCTTTGATTCAATTTTATTTAAAGAGGTCGGATAAATATCCTGCAGCCGCAGCTTTCCCTTGGCAGCAGAAGAACTCTCCGCATCAATAATTCCCGATACTTTTTTCCCACTTTGATTCAATGCATTATATTCAAAAACTGCCATAAATTTATTCCTTTAAGACAGTTATACCCTACCAATTCCTATTGTCAAACTTTTTGGGGATTATAACCTCAGATTCTTGATTTAGGAAAAGAGCCTTTTTGCTATGCCGTGGTAAAAATATATTATAATCTTAGGTGGTTGGGATTTTTTGCCCTGAAAAAAAATATTCTTGTCACGGGAATTAGAACGTGGCGCTTTAATGCTGTATAGATGACTGAAAGTTGGGTGTTTTTGCGCATGGTTTTTGGGAATGCCCGATTGGATCTTTGAGGGGCTGACCAGCACCCTGATGCATAGGGAAATAGTGTAAAAGTCTTTCTGTAAATTCATTTTTCATCAGAAAGCCAGGATTATAGTATCCTGGGGGTTGAAAATGCTGGGTCAAAACTTAGTATTCCTTTTTTGCTCAACAACCAAATCAA
>PIVS01000952.1 GCA_003353855.1 Desulfobacteraceae bacterium | reverse complement strand
ACCATTGAATTGGACGGTGGTATTGTGGAGGCAGACGGGGATGTGATAGTGGCAGGCGGTATTAACGAAGGAAAAATTTATGCCAGGGGAAATGTGTTTGCCAAATTTATCCATAAATCTGAGATCTTTTGTATGGGTAATATCCAGGTGGACAAGGAGATAGTTGATTCCAACATTGAAAGTGGCGGTTCATGTGCCATTGAAACCGGTAAACTGATATCTTCCAAGGTTGTTGCCAAGATGGGGGTTAGCGTAAGGAATATTGGGACGGAAAAGACTGCACCCAATATGATTAAAGTCGGGCAGGACGCATTTTCAGAAAAGGAGCTTGGGAAAAACAAGACCAAGATCCGTGCTCTGAGAGAGAATGTTGAAAAATTTAAGATAAAAAAGAACAAGCTCAAAGAGCAGAACATGGAACTCCAGAAGCAGATCACCAAACTTGCCCATATCCAGGACCGATCCCAGCTTGAACAAAGGGAGATAGATGCAAAAATGGCTGATCCTGAAAATAAAATTGCTCCTGAAGAATTAAAGGAACAATTGGCACAATTAATGAGTAATGCCCAGAACGCTGAAAAAAATCTGGATCGTTGTTTTGAAAAGAGTGAGGCCATTGAAGAGGCCATTGAAAAGGTTGACAAGGAGATTGCTTTTTGGGGGGAGAAGATTGATGATTTGACCCAGGAAAAAAATAATCTTATCCAGTGGGCTAAAGAAAACCCCGGCAATGCAGTGGTCTCCTGTGACGGGGCGATTCAACCGGGAACCGCTATCTTTGGAAAGCATAGTGACATGACGGTTGACAAAGTTATCCGGCGTGCAAAGATAAAAGAGATACTTTTCTCGTCTGCGGGGTCTGCCAGCAGACAGATGTACGAAATGCAAATTCTGAATATTTAAAAAACTTCAAATATTCAGATGGAACCTTATGATTGTACTTTGATTTTGGGTGGTCACCTATGTAGCACTTCTTGAAGTGCTACATGACACTGTGTTTTCATGTTAGCGACTATTTCATATGGTTAATCAGTGTAAAAGTCTTTCTGTAAATTCATTTTTCATCAGAAAGCCAGGATTATAGTATCCTGGGGGTTGAAAATGCTGGGTCAAAACTTAGTATTCCTTTTTTGCTCAACAACCAAATCAA
>PIVS01000951.1 GCA_003353855.1 Desulfobacteraceae bacterium | reverse complement strand
GCCACAGGATAGTTGCGCCCAAAAATTAGCCCTCATAAGTGTTTGGCCCTCGAAAAATTCAGTTCTGTCGAAATAGGCGCACGATCTTAAAAAAAATCCCCCGATTTAGCTTTGGATGGATGTATAAAAAATTAGGCGGTGGATTTGGGAGGGTTTCCCCCCTATTGACTTTTCATGGGATCCTCTGATACTACTTATAGTAATCAGTTAATTTACATTAATTTACATTAATTTATCTACTTTCATGTAGTCGAAAAGGCGGAGCTATGTGCTCAGTCATTCATTTAAAATCAAAAAAGATTCCATGGTCAATTTAATGACCGGGATTCCTTAAGCAAATAACCTACGATTCCTGTTGTTTTTAGTTCTTAATCCGGATCTCTTTTTCTCGCCTTTCAAAGGCTGTTTCATTTTCTTTTACCTTGAGTAAGGTAAAATATCATCCCTGTTTAAACAGCGTTCCGATTATTATGCCCCCCCCCATAACCACAAGAGTATGATCTCTTGACACAGCCACGGAAGAATGTTTCTGCGGCAAAAACAAATTCAAATCTCCCTTTTTAACCCAATTGATGCGTTGAACTAAGCTATAATCCGAATAAAGACTTCTCCACTCAAAATTTAAATACTCTTTTTTAATATACTCTTTTTTAATATACCCTTAGGAATCGTTACAAAATAACTTAATCTAAATACCCTGAAGGGCAGAAACTTGTTTCCAAAACCCCTTAAAAGACTGGGTATTTTAAAAACAAAAGATCAAGTAATTTTGGAGCCGATCCTTAACACTATGAAAGGTGAATTACATTGAAACGTTTAATTTTTTTAAGTGTTATCTGGTTTCTTATTGCTTCTTTTTTACCGTCCTTTGCCCAGGAAATTCCGACTGACGATTCGTCAGGGATATTTTCGGCCCTTAATAACACCCTTGAAAAGAATCCGAGGATCCTTGCAGAAAGGGATAAAGTCAATGCCTTTGAGCGAAGCCTTACATCGAAAAAATTGCAGCGGTTGCCCGCCATTACCCTTCTGGCGGAAACAGAAGGCAACAACGACTCCGAGGCATTGCTGCAGCTGGCTCAACCCCTTTGGGTGGGGGGACGAATTGACAATGCCATTACAAAATCCGAAATACAATTGAACCTGGCCC
>PIVS01000950.1 GCA_003353855.1 Desulfobacteraceae bacterium | reverse complement strand
GGTCGCCCCACCACCATTAACCAGATGAGTGCCCAGGACCGTCGAATTGTGCACCTTGCCCTTAAGGATGATGCCCAGGTCAGAACCCAGAGCATGGGGGATGGTTATTACCGGCGTCTTGTAATCTTTCCCAAAAAGAAGAATTCCTTCAGGGGGAAGCGACGGTTTAGAAAACAAACATAATGAACGATACAATTGCCGCAATAGCAACCCCCTATGGAAGTGGCGGTATTGGTGTCATACGGATTTCCGGTCCCCTGGCCTTTGAGATTGCATCCACGCTTTTTTCAAAAAGACGCGGACCGGAAAAAACCCATCCCCATCTGGTTTCCCACATGGTAACCCACGGATTCATCCTGGACAGGTCCGACCCGGACATACCTCTGGTGGTGGATGAAGTATTGCTGATTCCCATGAAGGCGCCCCGATCCTACACTGCCGAAGATGTGGTTGAAATCCAGGCCCATTCCGGAACCATTGTGCTCAGGACCATTCTGGAACTTGCCATCTCCTGTGGGGCAAGACTTTCAGAACCAGGTGAATTTACAAAACGGGCCTTTTTGAACCAGCGCATTGACCTGACCCAGGCAGAGGCTGTTGCCGATATCATAAATGCCAGGTCAACCAGTTCCTTAAAATTTGCCTCCTCCCAGAATCTTGGAGAACTTAAACTTAAAATTCAACAGTTGCAAAAACCCCTTATTGAATTCCTAGCCCGTTTGGAAGCATCCATTGATTTTCCCGATGAGGTGGAAGCATTTGAGATATCCTCTTCGGAAACCGATCAGCTGACCCAAGTCATGGAAAGGTGCCGGGAATACATTCAACGGCATGACGATGCCTGCTTCCTTAAAGAGGGAATCCGGGTGGCCATCTGCGGTGAACCCAATGTGGGCAAATCAAGCCTGATGAACAGACTACTGAAACAGGACAAATCCATTATAACCCCCCTGCCTGGAACCACAAGGGATCCCATTGAAGAGGGGTTAAACATTGACGGCATCCCATTTGTCATCATTGATACAGCCGGCATTCATGAAACAGACGACCTGGTTGAAATCATCGGGATTGAAAAGGCAAAGGACCATATCACCGGGGCAGATCTGATTCTCTTCATGAAAGAGCCTGGATCTGTTTTTACCGATAACCAATTT
>PIVS01000949.1 GCA_003353855.1 Desulfobacteraceae bacterium | reverse complement strand
TAGTGATTGACCAGATTTTTAAAATGCAGAAGAATTGCCCCGGGCGCTGGCCGGGAAGCCTGGTCATCCACAGCAAGGGCTGCATTCCAGGACAAAAGATCGGCTGTTTTCAGCACCACGGCCAGCCCCCCGAGCTGTTTTGCATCCCCATCACTTATCTTTTCCCCATTGGCCTTTTCCAAATTGACTTTTTCCTTGGACATTGCCTGGGCCGTTGCATCCAGGAGAAAAGCCATGGCCCCGGTGACAGGACCGGTCATGGCTGCATCTTCAATTTTTCGAAAGGCAAGCACCATAGTGTGGGCATGGTCTTGCCTCCCAAGAAGGGCATTGTCCTGAACCCAACAATCTTTCAGGCAAATGCCGTTGTGGGGGGAGGGGTTAAAAAAACCAATTTCCATGGGGGGCAGAACTGTAAGCCCCTTGGTCTCTTTCGGGACAAGAAATGCGGAAAAATTTTTCTTTACCTTATTACTCACGGTCACGGCAATGACAACAAAGGCATTGGCAATGGACCCGTTGGTAAGATAGGCTTTCTCTCCGTTGAGGATATAACCGGTTTTGTTCTTTATTGCCGTGGCAGCCATATATTTTGGGTGGGCACCCCCCCGGGGTTCAGACACGGCAAAACTTACGGTAGCCTCCCCTGCGGCCATTGCCCTGGCCAGGTTCCCATGGAGCGAGTTCCCATGGAGCGAGTTCCCATGGGGCTGTTCATCCTTGATATCCCCCGGAAAAAGCAGATAGCGTGCCACCAGATGATGGATCATCCAGGACAGGGAGATGCCAAGATTCCCGCCCTTATACACCAATGCCCTGCCGGCCCGGGTAATTGCCAGGCAGGAACCAACTTCCAAATCCCGGCCATTGAACAGGGCCGGATTCAGCAGGTTTTTTTCCCCCATTTTTTTCCAGAGATCTTCCGGAAAAACAGATTGATTCCCCAGGCCCTGCAGAGGGAAAATATGATTCCCGGCAAAATCAGAAAATTGTGTTTCAATGGTTTTCACAGCAGTCTCCAAAGGGGTTGTCATTTTTTTACAGGACCAGGGCTTCAATAAAATCAATGAGCTGGTTCAGGTTGCCGCAGGCCCGGGCCTCATTGCAATGGTTCCGGTATTTTTTCATCTCACTGTCCCCGGTTCCCCAAAATTT
>PIVS01000399.1 GCA_003353855.1 Desulfobacteraceae bacterium | reverse complement strand
GGAGCCACCTGGGGATATTTTTCCACAGGCAGGGAGGGGATGGCCAAAAGGCCGGCCAGGGAAATGAATATGGCCACCACCCATGCGAAATTGGGACGGTTGATGAAAAATTTTGACATATTCTCTCCTGATCAGTTGGCTTTTGTTTCCAGGTCCGGATCATTTCCCTGAGCTGTGGAGGTGGATACCAGAATCATTCCCGGACGAACCTTGTTGGCTCCGGTGGTCACGATCTTTTCCCCGGGTTCAAGGCCTTGCAGAATCTGCCAGTCCCGGCCCTGCATGAGTCCGGTTATGACATTCCTTGACCCGGCTTTACCCTGTTCATCCAACACCATGACATAGGGATTGCCCTTGGGCCCCCTTAACACTGCCCGCTGGGGTATAAAAACCGCATTGGGATTTTTGGCTATGGGGGTTGTTATCCGCACAAACATTCCAGGCAGGAGCATATTGTCAGGATTCGGGAACTGGGCCCGCAACGAAACCTGGCCTGTAGCCGAATCCACGGTAATATCGGCGAACAAAAGCTTTCCCTGGCGGGTCTGGTTGATCTCTTTCAGAGTTACGGATACCTGAGCATGGGAGGTTGAACCCACATCGTTTTTTGCCATTTCAGCCCTGAGCCTGAGAAAATCAGAAACAGGCTGGTTAAAGTCCGCATAAATGGGGTCCAGCTGCTGGATCGTTGCCAAAATGGTTGCCTCTCCCTGGCCCACAAGGGACCCTTCAGTGACCAGGGCCCGACCGATACGGCCGGAAATAGGGGCGAGTACCGTGGCATATCCCAGATTCAGATCTGCGGTGGCAATCCTGGAACTGGTCGCCTGGACAGCTGCCTTGCATTTTTCCAGACCAGCCTTGGAGGAATCATATTTCTGGCTGGAGATTGCCCCGGATTTAATCAGAACAGCACTCCGGTCAAACACGGTTTTGGCGTCAAACAGGTCAGCCCTGGCCTTGGCAAGATCTGCCCTGGCACCGGCCAAATCCGCCCTGAACTGAGCAGGATCAATCCTGAACAGAACTTGTCCCTTTTTCACATCCCTGCCCTCTTCAAATTCACGGTTCAAGATGATGCCAGCCACCCGGGCACGTACCCGGGCCGACCGGACAGGAACAATCCTTCCGGGCAGGTTTGCCGTTGATGTGTAAGCCCGGGCTTCAACAATAATCGTATCCACCTGGGGCGGCGGGTACGCAGCCTGGGTTTCCCCGGCCGAATCCTGATCCTGGCCCTGGAGGGAGGACCCTTTTTCCAGGCAGGATGTCAGCAATACTGCTGTCAGAATCACCCAGATAAACTTATGGATGGTATGCAATGGTTTCATTTGTAACTCCTCTATGTTCTGGCCTGTAATAAATGGGCCTGTATTTCATAAAAAAACAGATGGACAAGGCCATGGCGGCGGCTTCGGCCAAATGGATGGATAACCCCCTGTAATATTAAGGTATCTGGGAAGAACAGCCACAAATCCAAGGGTGAGAACAAGGCTGTTTAAACAGGCAATCAATGCTGAAATCCTGCCGTTTCCCACGGCTGTGAAAAAGCCTGAAGCCAAGATGGTGATAATGCTCATCACCGAGGGCAGAACAAATTTTATATAGCTCTTCACAGATAAGGGTTGATTAAAAAACTTCGTCATTGAGTACTCCCATCCAGGGTAAACGCAAGAAAGTTTTGCAGGAATTTATATCCGCTTATATTTTATATACGTATGAAATTAATATGCTGACTGTTGCGTTTACAAATACCAGCATAACCATCTGAAATAAGTTATATGCATTACCTTTTTGCTCCCATGTAAAGGCGCTTTTTAAAACCGGCAAAATAAAGTATATAGTAGGTATAGAGTCAAGGATAAAATGGAGGATAAATGAAAATAAGATTTCTGGCAGGGGAAATGGCCCGGCTCCACTACATTTCAAAGCAAACTCTGATTTACTATGACAAGATCGGTCTGCTCACCCCCTGTGAGGTTGATTCTTCTTCTGGATACAGGTATTACGCCCTGGAACAATGCGAAGACCTTGACGTAATTTTGTTCCTCAAAAGCCTGGGGCTGAGCTTAAAGGAAATCAAGGCATACAGAGGTGAGGCCTCCACAAAAGCCCGGCTCAGGCTATTGGAAAACCAGGCCCTTGAAATCCAAAAGAAAATAGACAAGATTCACCAGACCCGAAACCGCCTGGATACCATGGTGGACTATCTTAAATCCAGCTTCAAAATCCAGCCCTTTGAAAAGGGGATTCGATGGATTGAAGCCCGGTCCGCAGCAATTGAGATTGTAGCACCGCCCCATGATCTCTACGGCATGGAGCTTGCCTTTAAAAAATTATATAAATCAGCACGGGACCATCATGATTTATGTGTCCATAGATTTTTATTTTTCACGGAAAAGGCGGACAGTGGGGACGTCCTTTTTAAAAAAGTGGCCCTGCCCGTAAGCCGTGGCGGATCAGAAATAATAGAGGCCGGATATTTTGCCTACCTCTACCACAAGGGTCCCTTTGAGGCCCTGGAATCCTCCCACAACCTATTGAACGCCTATATCCATGAATCCGGCCACCGCACCACTGGTCCGTCCATTGAACGGGTTATTGTCAGTTCCATTGCCGTTTCCAATGAGAGCGACTATCTGGTGGAGATCCAAATCCCAGTGGAAAAAACCCCATAGAAAACCCTATTCACCTTTTTGAACCAAGGCAAACATTCCAAAGTTAATATATTCCCGCCCTCTGACCAGGTAACATCTTGGTAATAAGAGGGGCAGCCAAAAAAGTAACGGCAAGCATGATCCCGGAAACAAGCACCCACATTTTTAAGGCGTAATTAAAAGCAACCAGCATTTTCTTTCTGTTCCGGGCGCCATACGCTGCACCAACGACCGTGACGACAGATGAGGATATGCCGATTAATGGCAATACAAGAAAATGCATATATCTTAACCCTGTGGAATAAACTGCTACACCGTTTTCTCCACTGACCTGGGCAATAACTTTGATGGTAGTAAATATCACCACAGCCATTAAAATCTGACCGATAGAGACAGGTATGCCTAAATGCAAAATCTGCCCAATGAATGAAATAATCATGACCAGTTTTGCATTTCCTTCAGACCTGAATATGGCGTAAGCACCTTCGGTAAAAAGTAAAAATATTAATGCCGGTGTCATAATCCTTGAATAGGACAATGCCTGATCTATAGATTTATCCGCACCCATAAATAAGAACAATGGTTTTGCAAGAAGAAATAACCCGATGAATGATCCCACAGCAGAAAGCGCTTTGGGTCCCAACCCTGAAACCCAAATCATATCCGTTATATTCAAGGCCCCGGATGCCATTAAAAAAAAATATCGGTATTGAAAGCTTCCTGATGGCTTTTTTCGGATCACCCAGTAAAATTTTTACGCCTTCAGTAGTCATTTCAGTTTTGCCCATCATATTTGCATGTCCCATTTAAACCCTCTCTATTTTAAAAAATATATCAACTTGAACTCAAGTGCAGTATATTTTCAAAAGCCGCATTTTAAAAGTGGCATAAACGGCATTTCAAATAACTTTTTCGACATTATAAGATACTTTTCATTCTACAAAGATTATTCATTTTAATTTGACATAGTCTTGTAATCTAAGTATTTTCTAATAGTTTTTATGATTTTATTTGGTGGCATGAATTATATGTTATCTTTTATTAATGCCAAAGCTGAAGTAAAAGGAAAGAATATGAATGTTTACATCTTTGGGGTTGATCAAGCCTATGCCAGCTTAATCGTTGGGCTTATGGACATTTTCCAGCAGGCAGAACAACAACTATTGGAGCAGCAACAAAAACCGCTTAACCAAAGGATAAACATAAAACTTGTATCCATAGATGGTAAACCCATTCTCTGTCAAAATGGTATCCTGTTGAATGTACATTGTGCCGTGAAAGATATTCAGCATGCAGATATCTTCATTATTGCTGCTATTCATGACGTGGATACGATCCTGCCCCAATACCAGTTTCTTGTCGACTGGCTAAAAGAACAACACCAAAAAGGAACCATTCTGGTCAGTATTTGTACGGGTGCGTTTTTACTGGCCGAAACCGGACTATTGGATGGGAAGGAGGCGACAACTCATTGGTTATTATCAGAATTATTTAAGGAACGTTATCCAGCAATACAACTAAAATCAGAAAAACTGATAATAAATCATGATAATATTTTTTGTTCAGCCGGTGCCGGTTCCAGTACAGACCTTGCATACTATTTACTGGAAAAATATCTTGGTCATTCCCTGGCAGTCAAAACAGCCAAATTCTTTGTTCATGATTTCAGGAGGGTATCTCAAAGTGCTTACACTATTTATGACATGAAAATGGGACATAGTGATACACAAATTTTAAAACTCCAGCACTGGATCGGTGAACACATAACCGAGTCCTTGAAGATTAAAAATTTATCCCAAATTGCTTGTATGAGTCAGCGGACTTTTGAGCGACGGTTCAAAAAGGCCACTGGAGATTCTCCAGCAGTTTATATTCAAAGGGTTAAAGTCGAAATGACTAAACAGCAACTGGAAACAACAAACCTTACTTTTGATGAAATTTCTTATAAAATGGGATACAAAAACAGCGGGCCTTTCAGAAAAATATTTGTAAAATGGGTGAGCCTTCTTCCATCTGAATACAAAGAACGTTTCCAGGC
>PIVS01000398.1 GCA_003353855.1 Desulfobacteraceae bacterium | reverse complement strand
CCATGTCAGTTTCACCTTTGTAAGAAAAATGATTAGCTTTTAATTCAGGTACTGATTCAGCTATTGATTTAAATTATTTGAGCAGGGCCTCCAAACAGAGCCCGGTGATATATGGATCATCCTCCCAGCTGCCGTTGGCCTTTTGTTGAAAGACCAGGTAGCTTTCAGCAGATTGTATTTGAGTCGGTGTCAAATTATCCGTCCACAAAAGAACCGCACTGGTATCGATTAAGCCTGCCCCAAAAGACCCGTCTACCGCCTGGGAATTTGTTATCCATGAGGGATCAAAAACAGGGGCCAGGTCTGGGAAACTGGTGTCTATGACCTGATACACAAGGCTTGATACATAAACGCTTGAATCTCCTTTTTGTATCCATCCGAATTTGCCGGTTTCAGAACTTTGAAGATCTGTATTGGTTTGCAATTGATGGGCTGCAAAATTATTTATGGTCGTGGAACTGTGGCATTTTATGGCTAATTTGCCAAGTGCTGTATCCAGGGCGTCGTGGGCATAATGGCTGTTTAACCCCCAGCCGTTAAGGTTGCTATTATCA
The DNA here is from genome assembly GCA_003353855.1 of Desulfobacteraceae bacterium. GTDB lineage: Bacteria > Desulfobacterota > Desulfobacteria > Desulfobacterales > Desulfobacteraceae > NBML01. Next base: position 4,143 of record PIVS01000398.1, on the reverse strand, counting down.
AAATAGGCCTGGGAAACTAATTTGTTTACAAAGACATCCACATTCTGATTAAAAGCATAAAGGGTAAGAATTTTTCGAGCTAAATAATCATTATTATCTGCCAATTGCCCTCTAAGATAGAAGAGGGCAATTGCGGTATTTAGATCGTATTTTTTGAATCTTTGATAGGCTGAAAGAACTTGACTTGTGGTAAGAATCCTGGTCTCTTTTTTATCTTCCCAAAAGCCTTTTACATTTTGTGTGAATTCAAGCCATGCCAAGGCTCTTGCCTTTGCGTCCTCTTGATCCTGGGCCGTTCCAGCTTCGGGGATTTGCACGGGTGCAAGCTGACCTGTCGGGCCCTCTACTCCATCGCTGTCCACCTGGGTTACGCCGTAATAATAGATCATACCTGGTAAAATATTGGTATCAGTAAAAGATATTGTTCCTGAAAGGATGTCTGATGTTGAGTAACACAGTCTTGATGGAGGTGCATATCCCCCCTGACCGCTTTGAACAAGGATATCACGATTCACTGGACTCAAGGTCCTGTAAATTCTATATTTGTCGGCACCAGCAGAGGCAGCCCAGGTAAGGTTAACATTGGGATTGGTGTAATTGCCATTGAGCCCTGTAACCGCATCCGGGATTGCACCCATCAGATAAACAAAACTTTGTACCGATTCAATATTACCGAAGGGATCTTTTGCAAAAAACTGTAGATTCATACTCTTATCAATTTTAATCCCCTGTATGGGAGACGGGCCGGATGTGGTATTTGCTCCACCCTCAAATGGGGGGGAACCGTCTGTGGAATAAAAAATTGTTGCAGATTCAGAACAGGTTAAATTTACTGTAAAAACCTCTGAATAGCTTCCTGCTGCCACACTCGGCGTTGTAACAGGAACCAATTTATCCAATTCAAAAGAGATAGATTCAATGGTCTCATTGCCAGCATTATCCGTGACGATGATTTTAATAGTATGGGTTCCATTTTCTAGATTAAATAAGTCATAACTTATACTATTCCCACTAACAATCGCCTGGGAAGTTATTTCGGTATCGGTTTGCCCGTCTACACTAAATAATTTAATGGATTCAATACCTGTATTATCTGTGAAAGTGGAGATTAGTCCCAATTTTGCTTCTTCAAAATTGATTTGTCCGTTATTTTCTGGATAGGAAATGGCAAGTTCCGGAGCATGGTCATCCATTGTCACAAGAAAAGTTTCTTCCAGTATACTGGTTCCTCTATCAGCCCTCAGGGTATAGAGGGTTGTGGCTGTGGGAAAAACCACCATGGATCCACTGGCCGTAACAGTTCCTATGTCGGGAAGCAGGGTAGTTTCCGGATTATCATATCCAGCATCCCATGATAAAGTTACAGAACCGCCGTTTTTTATCAAATCATCGTCTCCTGCGAAAACAAGGGGCGGAACATCAACGATTTGTATAAGCAATTTACTTCCCACTTCAGCACTGAATCCCGGTGCCAAAATAACCTTGCCACTGGACCCCAAAGAAACGTCGCTACCAGCCTCCATGACGAAGGCAGGCCCGGCTGTGAGACTGTTGTAACCATAATATTTAACCACTTGACCATTCTGAATAGTTTCGTTTTGAATAATAACATCACTTGTTGCTGCAAAGGCTAATCCGGAAATCAAGATTAACCAGCATATTAAAAGATAAATTTTTGTTTTTTTCATTCTCAGACTCCCGAATGATTAATTGGTTTATATTTTATAAGCATCAAGCTGTTGCCTTATTCTTTTTCTAATACTTCTATCCTTTGTCTCAGAGATTCATTCTCTTTTTTTAATTCTTTAACCGCGTCAACCTCCTGGGCGATAAGGTCGAAGCGTTTTCTATCAATACAAGACGTTCGTTTAATCAATTGTTCTCTGCTTTTACTGCTTCATTTTGAAACCAACGCTTTCAACGCTTGAATTTCCTGCCTGTTGGTCTCGATATCTGCTCTTAAAGTTTCATTTTCGAATTTTAAGTCTTTGACAGCCTCGATCAAGGGACCAATCAAATGGGTGTAGGCAATGGATTTCATCCCCATATCATCTGTGTACACCACCTCGGGGAAGATCTCTTCAACTTCCTGGGCAAGAAGACCTATACGGGTTCTTCCGATTAGGGCAGGAGCAGGCATCTTTTCGATTAAATCTGTTTTTAAAGTTTCCGCCTCTAACATCTCATCTACTATGGGTTCTTTTTCGATTTCTTCATTCCAGCGATAGCTCACACCCCGGAGCTGTGAAATTTTTCCTAGGGTATTACCCAATGTTTTGATATCTTTTTTAAGCCGGGCATCTGATGTTTCCAGTAAGGTTATTACCTGGGCGTTTCCGCTGACATCCAGTTTGTAGGCGGGGGAGACATTACCGATCCCGACAGACCCCCTATGTGTTATTACCAATCGATCTACGGCCTGGCTATTACCGTGAGCAGTTCCAAATACCAGTCCGGCGTCTTCATAGGAATGAGGTCCCCCACTTCGTGTATGAATTACCCTCATATAGGCGTTCAGTGTTGATTCTTTATAAAAATCAATACCGGCAGAAACATCTCCGTTGTACCAATTTGGTGTGGCCTCATTCACTATATTTATTTTTGTGCCTTTTGAATAATCACTTACATTGTCAACAACTTCTAAAACGCTTCTGGGCGACAGGGTTCCTATTCCCACATTGCCGCCTGTCAAGTAGGTGTGCCCATTCGATGATAATTTTACTTTATTAGTCGAGGTACTATCCCGCATATAAAAATTGCTATCTCCTCTGGAAGTCTCAGAAAAAAAAAACATCAAGCTTCCATTTTCTCGGCGAATTTTAATAGGATATGTATTTGGCCCTGCTGATTGAATATCAAGCCGGTCTGTTGGCCGATTCCGTCCGATCCCAACATTTCCGCTTTGATCAATAATTAAGCCATCAGCACAAAAAGCGTTGTTGGTGATAAAAAGACTGATGAAAAGTAGGGTTAAAGTTTTTAATGTTTTCATATTCAAATATCCTCCTATCGTTAATTTATTTTTTCGATCATTGCAGTTAAATCTTGTAATTGTTGTTTAATCTTTTCATTGTTTTGCTCTAATTGAGCATTCCTTTGATTCTGATCTTCATTCTCTTTTTTGAATTCTTTCCCGGCTTCGACTTTCTGGGCGATAAGGCCCAAATGTTTTCTGTCATCTGTCTGGGGAGGTTTTTGGTTATATAGGTTTCTCCCATGGATACCATGTCGATTGAGTTATTCTCATGGGCCAGATCGTTCCTCTTGTAGCTGATACCACCGAGTTTTAAATAATGTCGTAACCTTTTCTCCATAAGCGAATATAAAACTTAAAAGACAGTACTTTCACAAAAATTTTTACATGTCAATAAGGGAAAGCCTGATTTTGATAAATATTTTCGTTTTTTTAACAAAAACTTAGTAATTGGATAAAAAATCAGTAGTGCGGGTTAAGTTTTGGCATTCAATTTTAATTCTTTGCCATAATCAGGACCAGTGGTTTTGGATTTTCCGGAGCAATAAATTATGTTGTGGGTTATAGTTCAGAGCACATGAATTGACACCTTCTGCTTATTGATAAGGAAGAAACCAGTATCAATTCATGTGCATATACCTATAGGTATCTGTCAAGCTTTGGATAGGTCTTACAATTGTTTCCGATACGGCCTTAACCATATTTCATTCAAACAACGCCAATATATAAAAGGTAAAGAAGTTTTTCTGGTAAAACTAACTCCAAATCTGTTCCCCTTGGCTGAATACTTCAGGGCAATACCCTTGTTCAAAAAAACTATGTAATCTCCCTGGCTATTTATTGTACCAGTTTATACTTGTTTCTGACTTAAAATGTGCTGGAGTTTTTTTGCCTTGGCCGGTGAGGGATAATCGCATTAATATCCCTTTCTAAGACATATTTATAAAAGGTTTTTATTCCGCTGAATTTTACATTGCATGTACTCCACGCACAATTGCGGACATCAAGAAGATGGAAAAAATAATCCTGAATTTGAACATCCGTTAATTTGTCAAGGATAAGTAAATGCTTTTTTGCCTTTTGTCAAGAAACAGCTAAAAACTTTTTATAACTCTGAAAAATATGAAAAATATGCCTCCGTCCCAGAAGGAACACAACATGTTGTGGTC
>PIVS01000034.1 GCA_003353855.1 Desulfobacteraceae bacterium | reverse complement strand
GGGGGGTTGAAATGGCAAACTGGTTGTTCAGACAAAGGAAAATCACCGGGGCATTCAACACCCCTGCAAAATTCAATGCTTCGTGGAAGTCCCCTTCCGATGTTGACCCATCCCCGAACATGACCAGGGCCACGGTATCCTTTTCTCCTCTATACCTGGATCCATAAGCCAGGCCCACGGAATGGGAAAGCTGGGAACCCAGGACAATGGAGACAGGAAGATTCCGGGCATTTGCGGCACCCAGATTTCCTTCTTCACACCCGTTGTATAAGAGGAGGGCATTCATGGGCGATTCTCCCCGCATGAGGCGTGCCCCCAGTTCCCGGTAGGATCCCACAAACCAGTCACTATCCTTAATGGCCAGTATGGGGGCACAAAAAGATGCTTCCTGTCCGCGGCAGATTGGAATAGTCCCGAGCCGCCCCTGACGCTGGAGGTTCAGCATTCTGGAATCCACCATTCTTGACAGGGTCATGGCCCGATGAAGTTTCAGCAGGTCATCATCGCCCAGGACAGGTTCCAGGTCTGCATCCACCCGCCCCTTCTCATCCAGGATTTTAAGATGGCTGATACTGAAAGTCTCAATAATATCCAAAGGCATAACACACCTCCTTCACCTCTGATAATCACACAATTATGAACGACCCCTGACCAAAGGTGCCTTCAGGAATTGTCACATATGGTATTTGATTTTTGCAAATACCTCAGGCGTTGGTTTGGGAAGTCCTGCTATTTTCCATGCCACCAAAGGATCGGGAAATTGCTCGTATTGGCACTCCCTGGACTGGCCCACGTTCTTGCACACAGCCCGGACAATGGGAAATGCTTCAAATTTGTGATGATACTCCCGGATAAATTTTAAGATATCCATTCTCTCCTTACCCAAAGGGCATTCCTGGGAAACCCCTTCCTTCTCTGCCAAACCGCATGCAATGCTTTCAGTCCAGGACGCCTCATCGGCCAGATATCCTTCCGGGTCCAATTTAAGGGACATGTTTTCTTTATCTAAGATTGCCATGATTCTCCTCCGGGAAAAGTGATCTCTCTTCAAAAATTATATTTATTCAATAATTATACTTATTTAATAGAACCTCTTGCAGACTTAATCAATTTTTGAAATGCCTGTAGCTATATTGTAATCATAAAACACAGTTTGTAAACATTTTCTTTGTTAGTCATGCATAACTCCCATAAGTCTCCCCACCCAATTTATTTTTTGCTTGGGTAAAATAAAAGGGACTATAAATTAGAAGACAGCAAAACATACCAGGAAGCTGAATAAACCAAATTTTTGTTTTTTTTATCACCAGCAATGAATCTCTTGGTTTGTATGCTGACCCAGTTTTAAGGGATTATAGGCTTGGTCAGTTTTGCAGCCTTCATCGGGATGATCTATTCTTATCTTGACATAACCGAATGATTTCTATAGATATACGAGTTTTAAATGAACTTTTATGATAGGTATTTTTTTGGTACTTCCCTTAAAAAAATCGGCATTTTTCAAAACAATAAAGTTTAAACTAAGTGCATTGTTTTGTTCAGTCACCATCGCATTGTGCCTCCTGGCCAGTGTCACCTTTTATGATCATAAAAAAGAGGTTCTGTTCAACCAGCTCAGGGAAAATGCAACCACTCTATCTGAAAACCTTGCCATAAATGCAGGAGCCGCATTATTGGACAGTGATGAAATGCAGCTTAGTGTTTTGGTCTTTACCGAACTTAAAAATCCCGGTGTATTGTCTGCTGCTATTTTGGACCATGAAGGAAAGGCATTGATCCATTCGGATATCAAAAAAATCGGAAACTCTGTTCAGGAACAGCCCCATATTCCAGACGAGAATCAGTTAAAAAAGATCAAACCAATTATGGTTAACGGCAAAAAGATCGGCACTGCATTACTGACCATGGATGTATCACCCGTGCTTGAAAAAACCCATAGGCTTAAAACGGGGCTTTTTACAGCAGCCCTGTTGATCAGCTGTTTTGGCTGTTATCTTATCATCCATATCATCGGTAATATGCTGGAACCTCTGGGGGTATTGAATCAGGCTGTCGCTAAGATAGGACATGGTGATCTGAATGTGAGGGTTATGGAAGGCGGAGGAGAAGAGATCCGAAAACTTAGCAAGGTCTTTAACAAAATGGCAGAAGGCCTGGACCATGCCAACAAAAGCGCGGAGGAAGGATACCTTCAGTCTGTCATGGCGCTCAGTGCTGCTGTGGAAGCCAGCGATCCTTATACAAGGGGGCATTGTGACCGAGTCGCCTATTATTCAGAGCAAGTCGCCCTGCACATGGGGATGGACAAGGCCTTTGTAAAACAATTGGTTCTGGCAGGCCAGCTCCATGATTTGGGAAAAATCGGTGTTGACAAAGAAATCCTTTGTAAAGCCGGGCGCCTGGATTCAGATGAGTTCGATCATATTGCCCGTCACCCCATGATTGCCTGGCAGATTTTAGAACCGGTTCTGTTTCTATCCAAGGAAAGGGACATTATCGTTGTTCACCATGAACGGTTTGACGGCAAGGGATATCCCAATGGCCTTAAGGGGAATCAAATATGTACGGCAGGAAAAATCCTGGCGGTTACAGACTGTTATGATGCCATGACATCCAACCGTCCCTATAGAAAACAGATGGAAGAAAAAAAGGCCTTGAGTATTATTAAACAAGAAAAAGGCAACCAGTTTGATCCTGATATTGTTGATACTTTCCTGGAAGCCCATCCGTTTTTTGAAAACCGTGACGTCCTGGACAAACGTCTTGAAATATCCAGCCGGGGAAGAGTGTGGCTCTATGATGAGTCCTTTTCAGCTACATCCCAAAACAAAAATCCGGCGGCCATAAATTAGGATTTAACAATGCGACATCTTTTTACGCTGCCACTTTTCGTGGTGGGTTTGCTTTTAAGCTCCTGTGCATGGAATAGTTCTTTAAATACCAAACCGGTTGAGACCAGCCCGGTTGAGACCAAAACAATACCCAGTACGGCCATAGCTGCAGATGATAACAAAACAGATGTTAACCCTATTAAGACCCCCCAAACGCTTTATGAAGAAAAACAATATGACAAAGCCTTGACTGCAATGCTTAAAGCAGACCCCAAACTTTTGGAAGATCTATCAGCCAGAAAATTACTCTGGCGCATCAATGACCGACTTGTAACGGTCCAATGGTATCTGCAAAAAAGCATAGCCGAATTGTTAAACGGTCATATAGATAAGGCCCGGCATCATATTGACGAAGCGCTTAAATTATATCCCGACCACGAGTCATCTCTTTTACTGAAACAGAATCTGGATTCCATCGACTTAAAAGAAACCCATAAAACCCCAAAACCCCTTCCAAAAAAGGAAGAAATCAGCAAAGACCCGACAAAAGAAAATTTACAACTGGCAGATTATTATTTAATGGCAGGCGAGGAATATTTTAAGGAGGGCCAGCTTACCCTTGCAAAGGCTTCCTGGCTCCAGGGCCTTGATATTGTTCCTTCCTATAAAACCATAAAGGAAAAATTGGTTCAACTTCTTACAAACGAAGGACTGCAGCTTTTCGGTGAGGGAGATATAAAAGCTTCCATTAAAAAATGGGACGAGGCATTAAAAATCAAACCGGATGATCCTAAAACAAAAGGCTACCTTGAGAAAGCACGTAAAGCAGAAGAAATGGTCCGTTCCATTAAATAAAGAGGGTTGTTTTCCGAACAGGCCAGGCCGTTTTGATGTCTATTTCCCATTCCCCGATATCCGGGTATCTGGATCGTATTTTTTCGCATTTTTGATTTTTAGTATACATATTATCGTCCTTTCTTGGGTCTCCAAGGTCAATCACGACAAAAATGCAGTATACCATTAAAAATAATTGCTTTTCAGGCAATGTAAATATCCCGGCTTTTATTCCCGGCACCAGACAAGGTTCTAATACCGGGCAGTGTTTTTAATAAACCTCAGGAAATTGCCATATAAGGGTCGGATTCCTGTAAAATTATATTTTGATCATCCTTAAACTTTGTATTGATCCTGAATCAATTTTATTGTAAAATTCAACCCATAATAAATTTACATTACTTTTTATATCAATATAAATTTGATAATTAACCCCCTCAAAGGAGGCACCATGCCCAAAATAGATGATCCGTTTCTTGGACCGGCAATGTTTGACCTGAGGGGAAAACAATCGGTTAGGGCAACCTTTAAACTATCCCAGAAAGCCATTGACTCCATTGGGCTTGTGGCCATACACCTGGGCATCAAACAAAAGTCTTTGTTTGATCACATCATTGAAGACATGGGCGCCCTGGATGACCTGGCCAAAACCATCAGGATCCGGCAATTTAAAAAAATTCCCAGAAAGCAAAAAACCTTTGTGCTCAGCCGTAAAACCATTGACGCCCTGAGCACCATCTCAGAGACCTATGGCATGCCCAGGGATGCACTGGTTGAATATTCGGTTAAAAAATTGGAATCGGTTATAATCGCGGAAAAACTGCGCCATGAAGAACGCAAAAAACTTCAGAAACAGATGGCCGCCCATTTTCTATTCGGAGAAACATTGTACAAACAAGCAACAAAAATTCTGGGGGCTGATGATCCCTTTTGCCGGCGCCTTGAAAAAAGCATAGCCATGGCAAGGAAAACCGCCCAAGAGGTCAATGAATTCCTGGACAAAAGCAAGGTTTTAGAAGACTTTTAAAAAGATTCATCTACTATATTTTAATTATTACTCGATTAAGGAGGACGCATTGATAGAGGTTCAAAATCTGACCAAGTATTATAATGACTTTTGTGCGGTTGATAATATCAGCCTGACAGTCCAACCCGGAGAAATACTCGGGCTTCTTGGTCCAAACGGCGCAGGAAAAACAACCACCCTGCGAATGCTCACAGGATATTTTAAGCCCAGTTCCGGCAGCATCACGGTCAATGACCTGCAAATGCCCAAGGATACCCTAGAAATAAAATCCCTCATCGGCTATCTCCCCGAATCTGCCCCCCTTTATCATAATATGCTTGTATATGATTACCTTACCTATGTGGCCAAAATAAAAGGGATCACAGATCCTTCGAAAAGGCAGGCAAGGTTAAAGGAATTGGTGGAACTTTGTGGTCTTTCCGATATTATGGGAAAACCCATCACCAATCTTTCCAAGGGATTAAAACAACGTGTGGGCATTGCCCATGCCATGATGACAGACCCCCAAATTTTAGTCCTGGATGAACCCACCTCCGGCCTTGACCCCAATCAGATTGCAGAGATCCGGGATATCATTCGATCCATTGGAAAGGAAAAAACCATTATTTTTTCCACCCATATCCTAAGTGAAGCAGAGGCAACCTGTGATCGGATTGCCATTATCAACAAAGGGAAGGTGGTGGCAAATGATACCACGGCCCGCCTGAAACAAAACGCAACACAGGCCTCCTTCATCCGCCTCTCCCTGTCAGGGCCCGCAGAAGAACAGGCTCTGACACTTTTAAAGAGCATTGAGGGGGCACTGGAAATCAACCCCATTGTTCCCCTTGAACAAGACATGGTTTCCTTTGAAATAAGAAGTCCTGATAAACCTGGGGACAATATAGACCTAAGATCCCGCATCTACCTTGCGATAAAAGAAACAGACTGGATCATGACGGAACTTGCCAAAGAATCCCAGGCCCTTGAAAAAATCTTCCAGGAACTGACAAGGGAGGATGTATAAATGCTAACACAAATATCAACCATTGCCGCCAAAGAATTTAAAGATTATTTCGTATCACCCATTGCCTATATTGTTATCGCACTCTTTTTGATTGTGAGCGGGTGGTTTTTCTTTTCCACCTTTTTTATTTTCGGACGGGCTGATTTAAGAGACTTTTTCTCCTTTTTGCCCATTACCTTCTCCTTTTTTATACCGGCCATTACCATGCGGCTTTTTTCCGAAGAAAAAAATGTCGGATCCTATGAGACCCTCCTAACCATGCCCGTATCTTTTACAGATATTGCCCTTGGAAAATTTCTGGCTGCCACCCTTTTTACTGCAGCCATGCTGCTCCCCACCCTGGCTTATCCCCTGTTTATCTCCTTTATCGGTGATGTGGACCCGGGCCCTGTCATCGGCGGTTACCTGGGCGCAATTTTGCTGGCAGCTGCCTATTGCAGCATAGGAATCTTTGCATCGGCCCTGACCCGGAACCAGATCATTGCCTTTATCATCGGATGCGCCCTGTGTTTTACCCTGACCATACTTGACCGGATGCTTTTTTTCGTGCCCACAAAATTGGTGGCCTTCATCGAATATATTGGAGCCAATTCCCATTTCATAAATATTTCCAAGGGCATTATCGACTCCCGGGATATACTTTATTTTATCAGCCTGGTCTTTGTTTTTATTTTTTCAACCTATATTGTTATGCATGAGAAGAACTAAGGAGACACAATGGGTAATCCATTCATAAAAGAACATTACTTTAAATTTATCCTCTATATAGCCGTAATTGTCCTGGTCAATATTGTGGCCCTTACCCTGTTTTTCAGGGTAGACCTGACTAAAAACGGAATCTATTCCCTGTCCGAGGCCAGCAAAGAGGCCGTGGCAACCCTGTCAGAACCCTTGAGCATCAACGTTTTTTTCTCCAAGGATTTACCGGCTCCCCACAACAACACAGAACGGTATCTAAAGGATCTGCTTGTGGAATATGCCGCAAGCGCGGATAAACATTTTAACTATACCTTTTACAATGTTTCTTCCGAAGAGGGCGATCTGACAAAACAGGTAGACGAAAACCGGGAAATCGCCAAAACCTTCGGGATCCAGCCGGTGCAGATCCGGGTCATGGAAAATGATGAAGTCAAGTTTAAGAATGCCTATATGGGCCTTGTCATCATCCACGGCGACCTCATAGAAAAAATTGGTGCCATCACCGCAACAGACGGGCTGGAATATCAGCTGACAACCGCCATACAGAAGTTAAACAACAAGGTAAGTGCCCTGTTGCGCCAAAAGGATAAAATCCAAGTAACAATGTATTTATCCTCCTCCCTGAACCCTATTGCCCCACTTCTCGGCCTTAACCAGCTGCCGCAGTTACCCCAAGAGATACAAAAAACCATTGAACACCTTAATGCAAAAAATCTTGATATCTTTGATTATAAGCGCGTTGACGTTAAAACCCAGGATGAACTGAACGTCATTGTTAAAAAATATGACCTCATGGCCATGACCTGGCCCGAGATTCCCGACAAAAACATTGCTGCAGGACACGGGGCAGCAGGTCTTGTAATTGAATACAAGACGCAGGTTTCAGCCCTTCCCCTTATCTCCTCAATGGAACTGCCCATCATCGGCACCACCTATCAGATGGCCGATCCCCAATTGCTGGAAGAAGAACTGACCTCCATCATGGAAAAAATGATCGGTATTAATAAGGCCATCGGATATCTTGCCGACCACGGCACCCAGACCCTGGGACAGGACCGGATGGCCATGATGCAGGGCAGGCCAGGCAATGGATTGCAGGTCTTTAACCAGCTTTTATCAAGCAGATACGACATAAAACCCATTGCCCTGAAGGAAAACGCAATCCCCGACGGATTGAACTGCCTGATCATTGCAAAACCAACTGAACCCTTTTCCGATTATGAGTTGTTCCAGATAGACCAGGCTCTGATGAAAGGGACCAATATTGCTTTTTTTGCCGATGCCTTCAATGAAATCAGTCCCCAGGGCGGAATGGGCATGCCCCCACAGTATACGCCTCTGGATACGGGTCTGGAAAAACTGCTAACCCATTACGGCATCAGTATGAAACCTGCCTATGTTCTGGACAAGGAAGCGTATAAGCACCAGATCCCCCCAAGCCAGGGAGGAGGAGAACAAGCCATCTATTTTGCCCCCATGTTAAAGGAAGATTCCATAAACAACGCCCCGAAATTTATGAATAATATCAAGGGGCTGGTGGCCATGCAGATTTCTCCGCTGACCCTTGAAAAAGAAAATATTGATAAAAACCAGGTAAATGCCACAAGACTTTTGGCATCTTCTAACCAGGCATGGCTCATGGAAGAGCCCATCAACCTGAACCCCATGTTCATCACCCCGCCAACCGTGCCGGAGGCATTTGCCACCCATGATCTGGCATATATTCTGGAGGGCAAATTCACCAGTTATTTTGCGGGAAAAGCTATTCCTGAAAAAGAATCGGGTGAAAAAGATATCACTCCAGACACCCAAATGGATACCGCTGCGAATCAAGCCAAACCGGCAGAAGCAGCCCTTCCCCAAGGGATAGTAGCCCAAAACAGGATAATAGAATCCTCCAAACCGGCCAAAATTTTTATCCTGGGATGCTCCCAGATGCTTGCAGATAATATGCTGGACCCCCGTGGCCGGTCCACCAATGCCACCTTTCTTTTAAATGTAATTGACCACCTCAACGGGGAAGATCATATTGCCAGCATGAGAAGCAAGGTGCAGACATTGAACCCCCTTGTGGAAATCACCCCCTTTACCCGGATGATTATCAAAACATTTAACATAGTTATCCTGCCGATTCTGGTTATCCTCTTCGGATTGGGAGTCCTTATTCACAGGAACTCAAAAAAGAAAAGAATCTCAAAGATGTTTAAAATCTAACAAGGAAGAAACCCGTAATGAAAAAAGAATATTTGATACTGGCAGTACTCATCTTTGCATTAAGCGCTTATCTTGTCCTCAAAAAGGACAACTGGCAAAATTACACATTGCCGGAACCCGTGAAAATTGAGAAAGGGAAAATTGACAAAATTGTCATCAATAAGAAAAATCTCCCAATTGAACTTTCCAAAGAGGGCGAGAAGTGGGTGGTGACGGATAAAAAATTTACCGCAGACATGACCCAGGTCAACAAACTGCTGGATGTGGTAAGAAACCTGAAGATATCAGCCCTTATTTCCGAAAGCCGTGATCTCATCCGGTATGAACTGGATGATGACCATGCCGTTGATGTAAACGTTTTCAAGGATAAGCAACTCCTTCTCTCGTTTAAAATAGGCAAAACAGCTCCCAGTGCAAACCATACCTTTATAATGCTGGCAGGCGATACCAGAATTTTTCAGGCAGATAAAAATTTTAAAAACCAATTTAACACCTCAATTGACGCGCTCAGAGATAAACAGGTACTGACCTTTAATGAAGCCTCCATCAAACAAATCACCCTGGAAAAGCAAGGGGTATCCAAAAGACTGAAAGCCCTCCCTTCAAATGACGATAAAAAGGATGAAAAGAAAGAAGCCCCTGTTTCATGGAAATTTGACGACGGGAGCTCCCCGGACAAAGAGGCCCTGACCAATCTTTTATCCTCCCTTGCATTTCTGACATGTGAACGGTTTCCGGACAATTTAACCAAGGAGGAGCTGGAAAAAACGTCACCCCTTATTAAAATAACCCTTGAAAATGAGGAGCCGGTTGTTTTGAATCTCTTTGACCTAGACAATGGAGACTCAATGGCCGGCACCTCTTCCATGAGTCCCTATGCCTTTGCCCTGGAGTCATATAAGGGGAAGGATATCCTGTCCTATGTGGATAAACTTACAGGACTTGTAAAGGAAACAGAAGAATAAAGGCAAACACCTTTCTTAAAATAGCATATCAGCCCTGTAAATGGCTCATCGTGATTCCTTTTTTGCTTTTGAATACGATGAGCCTGGGACTGATTTGTATTATTGTGGGGTTTGTCTTCAGCCAGGATGCAGCAGATATCCCCATGATCCACGGGTTCATCGGACTTAAAATAAAATTATCCAGAAAAGCCTCGGTGCTCTTTTTTGCCATGGAAACCTGGCTTCCCATACTGCCTATCACAGTTAAAAACTATTATAAGGCCCTGCCCCCGGCGGCGTTAAAATTATCGCCCATGGTCCCATATTTATAGATTTATAGCAAAATACGATATTAAATGATTGGGCGAAATAATAGTAATTACCCATAGGGCAATTTCCAGCGCATTATAGCAATAAGACTTGCCGAATTGAAGAAAACCGTTGAGCAGTTGCTGACCGGCAGATAGCCGGTTGTCCAAAAAAAATCCTGATAAATCCATGAAAACCATCATCTGACAGTCCCTCCCTTTCACTCCACTTTACCATCCAAATCTATCCAACCCACTGGATCACGCAAAAAAACAAAACCATTCAACTGTCTGATTTTACGAGTATTTTCACATTAATGCAAACATTCATCCACAAAGCAGTTTAAACTAACCACTTTACTCCCCATCACAACACCAAAGCTTTTTTCTTTATAAAACAAGGCCTTTGCTAATAATTTTATTATTATTTGAATTTTGTTCTTGACTTAAGGCTGATATTTCGTAAAAATATGGCCTATGGTGGTGAAAAGTGGATGTAATCTTTACTAAGGTGAAAACAAGTGTTTCGATCAAGCTCCTTTCATACAATTGACCCAAAAGGCCGGATTATCATTCCGGCAAGGTTCCGGAAGGTCTTAAAGGCAGATGATGAATATGGGGTTGTGATTTCAATCAAAGACGGCTGTATCTATGCGTACACATTTGACGAATGGAAAAATCTTGAACAAAGAATCCGTGCGGCAAAAAGTGCCAGCATGGAAAAATTCAAACGCTTTTTCCTTGGCAATGCCTGCCCGTTGAAATGTGACAAGCAGGATCGGATTCTTATTCCGCAGAGTTTAAGAACCTATGCTGATCTTGACAAAGATATTGTCCTTGTGGGTGTTCTGGACCGGTTTGAAATCTGGTCACGGGAAAAATGGGATCAGGAAAACCTGAAAATGGAGCAGGAACTTGAGAAAGAGGAAGTAAGAGAAGAAATTGCTTCCCTAGGGTTGTAAAAATGGGATTTGAGCATACCTCAGTAATGCCGAAGGAAGTGCATAAGTATCAAAACCTGAAACCAGGAGATATTTGTGTGGATTGCACCCTGGGCGGTTCAGGACATGCACAATCAACAATCAAGGCCATCCTTCCCGATGGCATGCTCATCGGTATTGACCAGGACATGGACGCCATTGCCAATGCAAAAAAAGTACTCCACCCCTTTGAAAAAAACATTCAGCTGTTCCACAGCAATTTTGCAAGCCTTCCTGAAATCCTGCAATCCAAGGGCATCGAAGGCGTCAATTCCATCCTCCTTGACCTGGGTTTTTCTTTCAACCAACTGGTAAACGGCAAGCGCGGATTCAGCTTTAATAAAAACGAGCCCCTGGATATGCGAATGGATATCAGGACGCAACTGACAGCAAAAAAAATTGTAAATACATACACAGAAAAAGAACTGGTTAATATTTTTTTTAAGTACGGAGAAGAAAAACTTTCAAGAAAAATCACCAGGGCCATTGTAAAAAAACGGCTGGAAACCCCCATTGAAACGAGCAAGGAACTGGCCCAGATCATTGTGGATGCCACACCTGCAAAGATAGCATTTAGCCAAAAAATCCATCCGGCCACCCGGGTGTTCCAAGCCCTGCGAATCGAGGTCAACCAGGAACTATCCCTACTTGAAACCTTTATGAAAGACCTTCCCTCCCTGCTTGTAAAAGGAGGGAGGATCTGTATTATTTCCTTTCACTCCCTTGAGGACCGCATCGTCAAGCACGCCTTAAGAAAATTTGAAAACGGATGTACCTGCCCCAGGGAATTCCCCAAATGCATGTGCGGATTCATCCCCCGGATACGATCAATTTCCAAAAAGCCCATTATTCCGACCCAGGCAGAAATCGATGCAAATCCCATGGCCAGGAGTTCTAAACTTCGGGTAGCAGAAAAAATATAGACGGATCAAAAATGAACAAACCAATGACAACAAAAAAGGGACAACAGCCCGGCGGGCGGGTCGGTTACAGATGGCTGGCATTGATTCTTGTCTTGTTTTGTGAACTCATGGGCCATGCCTGGGTAAGAACAGAGTCTACCCAGGCCATCCTGAGAATATCCAATGCCCAGGCAGCCGTCACAAAAGCCAGGTCCTATGGGAAGGCATTGTCCGTTGAAAGGGATCGGCTTAAATCAGACAACCGAATCACCAAAATTGCCAGAACCCGCCTGGGCCTTTCAGCCGATACATTTAACCAGACCATTTATCTTTCAGGAGATGACCGGTAATGGAAAAAAATCCCAAAAAGCAGGTCCGCCAGCGGATTCTTGTGATCCAGGTCCTGCTGCTCGGCTGTATCTGTCTATTGGGAGCCAGGGCCTTTGATGTTCAGATTTTCGATGCCCGTGATCTGATCCGAAAAGCGGAACAAAGCCATTCTAAATACCTGACCATCAAAGGTGAAAGAGGTCAAATTCTGGATCGGCATCTCAACAAACTGGGTACCAGCATTGATGCCCCAACCATAACAGCTAACCCGTCCCAGATACTGGATCCGGCCAAGGCGGCCGCAGGTCTTTCAAGGATCTTAAACATAAAACAAAATACCTTAAAGGAAAAATTATCCAGAACCAGGCGATATGTCATGGTTGCCAGAAAAGTATCCCCGGCCCAGGCCAAACAAATAAGGGCATTGGGTATCCAGGGAATATATCTTGAAAAAGATTCCAAGCGTTTTTATCCCAATCGCAGCCTGGCAGCCCAGGTCATAGGATTTACAGGAAAAGATGATATCGGACTGGAAGGACTTGAATTCAAATACAATAAAGTTCTTGAAGGAGAGGTTGCCAGGATAAAGGTAAAAAGAGATGGAGCCGGCAGGGTGCTGGATACCCATAAAAACCGCCGGGCGAAGTTAAAGGGGAATTCCCTTGTACTGACCATTGACAAAAAAATCCAATTCCTTTCGGAGAGAACCCTCGAACAAACCGTTAAAGCGAGCCAGGCTAAATCCGGCATGGCCCTTGTCATGAAACCCGGCACAGGGGAATTGCTGGCCATAGCCAATTATCCGGGGTTCAACCCCAATAATTTCAGCACTTCCAAAAGGGACACGTTCAGGAACCGGGCCCTTACCGATGCATTTGAACCGGGTTCTGTTATAAAATTATTCACGGTGGCGGCAGCCCTTGAAAAGGGATTTACTCCAAAATCTATTTTCTTTTGTGAAAACGGTAAATACCGCATCGGCAAATTTACCATCCACGATACCCATCCCAGGGGTTGGCTCACCCTGAATCAAATTGTAAAGTTCTCCAGTAATATCGGGACAGCAAAAATTTCAGAAACCATTGGAAATAAAGTCCTCCACGATTATCTGACTAATTTCGGATTTGGTCTGAAAACCGGTTTGGGCAGCCCAGGAGAAACCAATGGCAGCCTGATGCCCTATGGCAGATGGTCAAAGATTGATGCCGGTGCCATCTCATTTGGCCAGGGTATCTCGGTTTCGGCAATCCAATTGATTTCAGGGATCTCAGCCATTGCAAATAACGGCATGCTCATGAAACCCATGCTGATTAAAAAAATCATCTCCAATAATGGCAATGAGCTCCAGGTATTCCAACCCACACAATTGCGCCAGGTGATTTCTCCCAAAACAGCCAGGCAGGTTAAAGTAATGATGAACATGGTGGTCCAGGAAAAGGGAACCGGCACAAAGGCGGCCATGGAAGGGTATGCGGTTTGCGGGAAGACAAGCACAGCCCAAAAGGCCAGCAAAAATAAAAACGGATATGAAAAAAATAAATATATTGCAGCCTTTGCCGGATTTGCCCCCCTGAAGCATCCGGAACTTGCAATCCTTGTGGTGATAGATGAACCCATGAAAAAACATTATGGCGGTGAAGTGGCCGCACCGGCATTTAAAACCATTATGGCCAAATCTTTTAACTATCTTAATATTGCGCCTGAAAAAACAAAATCCATGATCGCAGCAGTTATAAAGGGAGAAGCTAATTGAAACTTGCGGAATTGATCAAGGGCTGTGACCTGGAACAAGAAAACTGCCCAGTTTTGGAATCCTCCGGCAAAATGGATATTATATCCATCAGTTCCCGGGCCCAGGAGGTAAAACCAGGGGGACTTTTTCTGGCGGTGAAAGGATACTCGGCAGATGGTCATGATTATATTGATCAGGCCATTGCAAATGGGGCAGCGGTTGTCATTGCCCAAACCAATCCGAATAAAGACAAGTACAAAAATCTCATCCTTGTGAATGATTCCAGAAAAGCCACAGCCGTTATCGCAGCAAATTTTTATAATAGGCCTTCAAAGGAGGTCACCCTGGTGGGCATCACCGGAACCAATGGAAAAACCACCACCGCCTGGATACTGGAAAGTATTTTCAACTCCTGCGGATACGCCACCGGGGTCATCGGCACGGTAAACATCCGGTACATGGGAAAAAGTTTTGACAATCCCATCACCACCCCGGACGCCATTGAATTACAAAAAACCTTATTTGATATGAAACAGGCCGGCGTTACCCATGTAATCATGGAGGTTTCCTCCCACGGCCTGGATCAGTACCGGGTAGAGAATTGCGAATTTGATGCCGGGGTCTATACCAATTTGACCCAGGACCACCTGGATTACCATGAAACAATGGATAATTACTTCCAGTGTAAAAAACGCTTTTTTACAGATTTCCTGGGACCAAAAAGCCAGACAGGATTGGCCCCGGCTGTTATTAACCTGGAAGATGACAGGGGAAAAAGCCTGGCAGAATCCATTTCATATGCCAAATTTCTGGTCAGCCACAGCCAGGTTACAGACCCGGCTGGCCAGGTTACAGACGTGTCTGCCTCTGACATTACAGATGATATTAATGGACTTTCCGGCACCATTTCTTTGGCCGGCAGCAAATTCCCCCTGAAAACATCCCTCACAGGCACCTTCAACCTTGAAAACATTTTATGCGCCGCAGGTGCTGCTATTGCCATCGGTATTAACAAAGAAAAAATTCAGCAGGGCATTGAATCCCTCACCCATGTGCCGGGCCGGCTGGAAAAAATCGATAACCAGATCAACCGCAATTTGTTTGTGGACTATGCCCACACGCCGGATGCCCTGGAATCCATCCTGGCAACCCTGGCACAGCGGGCTCCTTCAAGGGTGATCACCATCTTTGGCTGCGGCGGAGACAGGGACCGGACCAAACGAGGACCCATGGGAAAAATTGCCTGTAAATACAGTGATGTGGTACTAGTCACCTCGGACAATCCCAGAAACGAATCCCCGAAGACCATTGTCAACGACATTATCGCAGGTATACGGGCCGATGGAATCTGTGAACTGGGCAGGGACACACTTTTCACAAACCCCGGGACAAAAGGATATTTCAAGGAAGTAGACCGCAAAAAAGCCATTGAACTAGCTGTCATGATTTCACGGCCCTCTGATATTATTGTGGCCGCAGGCAAAGGCCACGAAACATATCAAATCACCAACTCAGGCACAATTCATTTTGATGACAGAGAAGAGTTGGTCAGAGCCTGTGAAAAATTTCAAACCAGGTTTACCCCCATTGAATGGAGCCAGGAGGATCTAAGTCAGGCCCTGGCCCAAAAGCCTGTAGAAACCATTGGGGCCTCCCCCAAAAACGATATTAGCTTCAGCCGTATCAATACCGACTCCAGGACCATTACCCCCACACAACTCTTCCTCGCCCTCAAGGGTGAGAACTTTGACGGCCACGATTTTATCCCGGCCCTTTTGGAAAAAGAGATCCAGGGCTTTGTGGTTGAAAAAGGGTATCTGGCAAACCTTGCCCCGGCCCTGGTAGACCGGATCAAAAAGAAGAAGGTTCTTATTTTTGAGACAGAGAATACACTGACCGCCCTGGGATCTCTTGCCAGGTATCAAAGACTTCGTTCAAATGTAAAGCTGGTTGCCATCACTGGCTCCAATGGCAAAACCACAACCCGGAAAATTACCCAGGAGATATTTAAAACCCGATTTCACACCCTGGCAACCAAGGGTAATCTCAACAATGAAATCGGCGTACCCCTGACCTTGCTAAACCTGTCCTGCGCCCATGAATGGGCTGTCATTGAAATGGGCATGAACCATCCCGGGGAAATTTCACGGCTCTCCCAAATTGCCTGTCCAGATATAGCCATTGTCACCAATACCGCAGGTGCCCACCTTGAAGGGCTCAAAAATGCAGACAATGTTGCCAGGGCCAAGGGTGAAATTTTCGAGCATGTTCGGGAAAACGGCCGTGCCGTCATCTTTGCAGATGACAAAAGACGGGAAATTCTTGAGGCCTGTGCCGGGAAAAATAAAAAAATTGTCGAAATTCTGTTTTTTGGAACCGATTCAAAAGGCTCCAAATCGGTTGCTCGGAATATTAAAATAACCGGCCAAACAACGACTTTTACAATAAACAAAGAAAGTGACACCCTCTATTCCATATGCTCTCCTGCCCCGTTCATGGTAAACAACGCCCTTGGCGCCATCACGGCAGCAAGACTTGCCAAAATTTCAAGCCGGGAGATTAAAACAGGAATTGCAGCCTTTACCCCGGTTTCCGGGCGTATGGAAATGAGCCGGCTTCCCAATGGTTTCCATTTAATTAATGACACCTATAATGCCAATCCAGCATCCATGACCCAGGCGCTGAAAACCCTGACACTGATGGCAAAACAAGGGCAGTCAATTGCCGTACTTGGAGACATGCTTGAGCTTGGAAAAGACTCGGATCAACTTCACAGGGAAATCGGCAACTTTGCCGCCATGATAAATATTTCCCGATTATACCTGTATGGTAAACAAGCAAAGAATATTCTGGAAGGCGCTCTTGAAAAAGGTTTTGCAAAGGATAAAACCCTTTGGGGGACAAAACAGGAGATTGCCAGGGATTTGATGGGCCAGGCCAAAAAAGGAGACTGGATTCTTTTAAAAGGCTCCCGGAGCATGGCAATGGAAACCATTATTTTTGACTTGAAAGCCCAGGTGGAAAAAGGAGTCCTATGAAACACCTTATGCCCCGTGAAGAAAGGCTAGTACCCAATAACAGAAGACAATTTTCCTATGCCCCTTATATTCCTGAAAGAAGATCTGGTATGGACGGGCGGGACCTAAAAATAACCCAGACAAAAAGAAAAGTGATATACGGTTAATGTTTTATAAATTTTTATATCCCCTGCACGAATATTTTTCGGTTTTAAATATATTCCGGTATATTACATTTAGAACCATCTACGGCAGTCTGACCGCATTTCTAATCTGCCTGCTTCTAGGAAAATTTGTTATTAAACGGCTTTCCATGATGCAAATCGGACAGATCATCCAGACAGACGGCCCAAAATCCCACATGGGAAAACAGGGAACTCCAACCATGGGCGGAATCCTGATTCTTTTTTCAATTTTTCTGTCAACCATTCTCTGGGGGAACCTGGCCAACCATTATGTTTCAATTCTTCTTTTAACCCTGCTTCTTTTCGGATTCATCGGTTTCATTGATGACTATTTAATGCAGGTAAAAAAAAGGAATATGGGATTTACTGCCAAGGGGAAATTTGCCATCCAGATAATTTTCGGCCTGGTCATCGGGTTTTTGATCTATAAGTGTCCGGATTTCAGCACCCGTCTTACCATTCCTTTTTTAAAAGATTTTTCCCCGGATCTGGGCGTTTATTATATTCCCTTTGCCTGCCTTGTAATCGTGGGAACATCCAATGCCGTTAACCTGACAGACGGGCTGGACGGACTTGCCATAGGCCCCTATATAGTGGCCAGCGTCACATATATGTTTTTTGCTTATGTGGCCGGTCACACCCAGTTTGCCGATTATCTCCATGTCCGGCACATCACATCCGCCGGAGAAATAACCGTAATCTGCGGAATCTTAGCAGGATCAGGCCTGGGATTTCTCTGGTTCAATGCCCACCCGGCCCAGGTGTTCATGGGAGACTCGGGATCCATCCCCCTGGGGGCCATCCTCGGCACCGTTGCCGTGGTTACCAAGCAGGAGATCCTGCTGATCCTTGTGGGCGGACTTTTTGTCATCGAAGCCCTGTCCGTGATCATCCAGGTTTCCTATTTTAAACTTACAAAGGGAAAACGCGTTTTCAGGATGGCCCCCCTGCACCACCATTTTGAACTTAAAGGCTGGCATGAATCCAAAGTCATTGTGAGATTCTGGATAATAGCCATTACCCTGGCCCTGATTTCATTAAGTACACTTAAGATAAGGTAAGCCGAATGGAAGAAACCAAACAATCATATTATCTGGTCGTGGGATTAGGCAGTTCAGGTCTCTCCATGGCCCGGTTTCTTCATGCCAGGGGAAAAAAGGTTGTGGCAACGGACATCGACGGATCAAGAACCCATGCAAAAAAGATTCTCAAAGAAGTTGGCGTAGAAACCCAAATCGGTTTCCATGATCAAAAAACCTTTGACCTTGCCCATACAATAGTGGTCAGTCCCGGGATCCCCCTGGATATGGTCTACCTTAAAACAGCAGCCCAAAAAGGGGTTCCCATTACCGGCGAGTTGGATATTTTCTCCAAATATAATAAAACCCCGCTCATCGCCATTACCGGGACCAATGGGAAAACCACCACCACCACCCTGATCCGGGATATGCTGGAAGCTTCAGGGATAGGCACTTTTATGGGGGGAAATATCGGCACCCCTTTGGTGGAATACCTAATGGATGACCAAACTGCTGACATGGTGGTGGCTGAGATTTCCAGTTTTCAGCTGGACCTTGCCAAAAACTTCAATCCGCAAATTGCCCTCCTGCTAAATGTGGCTGAAGATCATTTGGACCGATACAACGGGTTTGAGGGGTATATGGAATCCAAATGGTCAATTTTTAAAAACCAAACCTCCCATGACAAGGCCATCATCAACCAGGCCATTGCAGGATTTGAAACACGGGTTTCAAACATTAGTTCCCATCTTTTTTCTTTTTCATCCCTGCCCGGTTCAGAAACCATCCACCGGGCAGATGCCGTGATTTCCAATGACAATATCCGCATCCGCACCAGGGGAGCCTCACAGAATATCAAACCCCGGCCCCTGGCTGAGCTGCCGGGTGTCCACAACATGGAAAACATTGCAGCAGCTGCCCTGGCAAGCCTATTAGCCGGCGGTAATATTGAGGGTATTATGAAGGCTCTGGCAGCCTTTAAAAATCTTCCCCACCGCATGGCCTTTGTTCGAAGGGTTAATGGCATCACCTTTTACAACGATTCAAAGGCCACTAATACCAATGCAGTTATCCGGGCCCTTGAATCTTTTCAGGAGAATATCGTTCTGATCCTGGGAGGACGGGAAAAAGGGACTGATTTCTCCCTCCTGGCCCCCCATATTAAAAACCAGACAAGCAACCAAAATAACAACGGGGTAAAGCAGATAATTGCCCTGGGTGAAGCAAGCACTCATATCCGGAAAACCCTGGGGAAAATCTGTCCGGTTTTGCCGGTGAACTCCATGAAAGATGCGGTTACAGCTGCCCATGAAAGCGCCTGCAAAGGAGAGGTGGTTCTGCTCTCTCCTGCATGTGCCAGTTTTGACATGTATGAAAACTATGGTGCCCGGGGGGATGACTTTATCGCCTGGGTAAACGGACTTGTAAAGGGGCTGAAAAATGGATAATAAAAATCCAAATCCCATACATCCTGTTTTCAGTGAAAAACGACTTCTCTTCCCTGTACTGCTGCTTTGCTGTATCGGGATTGTCATGGTTTATTCAGCCTCTTCATCCATCAGTATGGAGGATCACAACAACCTGTTCCATTACATGAAAAAACAGGCCCTGTTTTTTTGCATCAGCCTGGGCGTAATGTTTGTGACTGCCTCCTTTCCCTATAGGCTTTATAAAAGTTTTGCCTATATCATTCTCATGGCTTCACTGGGACTGCTCATTGCCGTCCTGTTCCCTGCGCTGAAGATTAAGGCCGGGGGTGCTTACCGCTGGTTGAACCTGGGGGGATTTACCTTTCAGCCTGCGGAATTTGCAAAATTGGCCATGATCCTTTTCATGGGATATTCTCTGACAAAAAAACAGGAGATGATCGAAAATTTTTCCATCGGATTCTTCCCACATGCCGTTATCTTCGGTATTTTTGCAGGACTTATCATTATGCAACCGGATTTTGGGACCATTGTGGTGATGGGCATGATATGCTGGGGCATGATGTATATCGCAGGGGTTAGAATCCTCCACTTGCTGAGCCCCCTGCCCCTGGTCATTCCCATTGTCTATTTTCTGATTTTCAAGGTTGAATATCGGCTCCTGCGGATCATGACCTTTATGAACCCCTGGGATGATCCCTATAATACCGGATACCAAATCACCAACTCATTAAAAGCCATTGGATCCGGGGGATTGTTCGGCAAAGGAATTGGCCTGGGAATGCAGAAAATGCACTATCTACCGGAACCCCATACGGATTTCATCTTTTCCATTATTGGAGAAGAGCTTGGGCTTTTAGGCATCATTGCAATTTTCACACTTTATACCGTGATCCTGGTAACCGGATCCCAGATTGCCAAGCAGTCTGATAATATGTTTGGCACGATCACAGCATCAGGCCTGACCCTGTATATT
>PIVS01000948.1 GCA_003353855.1 Desulfobacteraceae bacterium | reverse complement strand
CTCCTGAATTGTTCTTATATCATAATTGGCTTGAAGCAGGTGACTTGCAAAACTGTGCCTGAACGTATGGGCCGTAGCCCGCTTGGTTAACCGGGCTTTGCCAACCGCTTTTTTTATGGCACGCTGGACATGGGTCTCATATAGATGATACCTGGGGTGTTCTTTTTCATCCGCCACAAAAGTCAGTGACCTGGCAGGAAAAAACCACTGCCACACAAAATCTTTTCCGGCACCCCTGTATTTTTTTTCTATGCGGTCAAACATGAATGCACCATCATAGTTATCAGCAATATCAATCTGATTTAATTTATACACGTTATCCGTCTGATCCTTTAGTGCTGGTGTAATAACCCTTGGAATGGGCAGGGTTTGAAATTTCTTTCCTTTCCCCTGCACGGTTAAAAGACCGGCATCAAAATTAAAATCTTGGATTCTCAGATTTAAACTTTCAAACAAACGAAGCCCGCATCCATATAATAATTTTACGACAAGATCAAAGGGATACACTAAATGCTGAAAAACCCGATGGATTTCATTTTGTGAAAGCACCACCGGAATATGGGATCGTTTTTTGGCCCGGACGACCCCGTCTATTTTACCAAATTCCCTGCCGAGAACATGCCGGTAAAAAAACAGCAACCCATTAAAGGCCAGATTTTGTGAAGATGCTGAGACCTTTAGACTTACTGCCTGGTAAGTCAAAAAAGCTTTCACATCATCAGTATCAAGAAATTCAGGATTCTTTGAATTTGTAAAGTGCTGGAACTTAACCGCCCATGCCCGGTAAGACTTTAATGTTTTAGGTGAGTAATGACGTGTTTTTATTTCATCCGCCAAGGTTGATAACGCATTGTGCCATTCCTGTTTGCAGGGTTCATTAACATCCCGGACAACCCTTGAAGACAGGTCAGGTTTCCCAATGGAATAATCCTGTCGGCTCTCTTTTACAAAAGTTTGGTTATTTTGATTCACAGCAGGAGACCGTTTTATCGGTTCAGCAGACACCTGTGAACCGGGAACAATAAAAAAAAATTTTATTGCATCTGCTGCCTGATGTTGCTGACTTGAATTTTGTTTTTTTGATCGAATCTTTTCAATAAACAGGGGTAAACTTTTAAAATCATTATTAACAAACCCGTATTTATGACAAAAATCCAGGTA
>PIVS01000397.1 GCA_003353855.1 Desulfobacteraceae bacterium | reverse complement strand
TTGCGGGATAGTTTTCCCGCCTTTTCCTTTGACGCTCACCACAACCGCTCTTAACGGATGCAGCTCAAGGCGGTTTGGTATCTTCTCCTGATAGACGACACCGAGAGGCCTACTCTCATCACTGATACAGCATGGCTAAGTTGATTATCTCTGCTTAGCCTTCATGGCACACCGACAACTTGCTTGACATCCACCGTATCCCTGATCAGCAATGATGACAGATATGAAAGGGGCCAGGATAACAGCCTGGCCTATACCGAGAATAAATAATACGTATCGGAGACCAAATCTTTGATAAACGCTTCCCAGGCCGGCTGCAGCACACATCCCACCAATCATGGCAAATGCAATGTTTGATGAAATTCCGGTTTGCGAAAAGCCGTGTACCTGCGACATGGGGGTGAAAAACAAGCCAATACCAAAGGCATTGATCAAAGCAGTTGCAAAAACAATAAACCACCCGAAAAAAATCGATTGACCACCCAAAACGTCCTCCTTTGTTTAACAGATAGAGAATCCAAAATAGATTGTAAAGTCCGATACATGTACTTATAACGGGTCATATATCTGTTGAATAAGAGGTTCATACTTCGTGTAAATTACATTTCTTTTCAGCTTTAACGAAGCTGTCAGTTCACCTGTTCCCTGGGAAAATTCATTCTCAATAATTTTATATTTTTTAATGGTTTCATAGCGGGCCAGATGAGAATTTCTTTCAGCAACATGTTCGTCAATGATGGATAAAAAATCTTTGTTCTTAAGAAGTTCCTGGGGCGTATCAAAACTGATATTATTATTTACAGCCAGGGTTTTAGCTTGGCTAAGGTTTATATTAACAAGGGCGCTGAGGAATTTTTTCTTTTCCCCAATTACGACAAAATTTAAAAATATCGGATCGGATAAAAACAAACCTTCAATTTTCTGAGGGGCCACGTTTTTACCCCCAGATGTTATGATCAGATCTTTTTTTCTATCCGTAATGGTGAGAAAACCATCATTAAATTCTCCGATATCACCGCTCTTTAAATATCCATCTTCTGTAAATGCATCCTTTGTCTTTTCTTCCATCTTCCAGTAACCGGCAAATACATTATCCCCCTTTATGAGAATTTCACCGTCCGGAGCAATTTTAACCTCCACATCAGGCAGAGGTTTGCCAACCGTTCCTATCTTATAATCATCTATACCGCTTAAGGTTGCCGGGGCACAGGATTCTGTCATTCCGTATCCTTCAATAACCGAGATTCCTGCGGCATTAAAAAATTGAATTATTTTTTTGGATGTTGGTGCTCCGGATGCTGTCATCCAGCGCACTCTGCCTCCAAGGGCCTGGGACAGTTTTTTAAAAATCAAAAGATAGGCAACTTTGAATTTTAATGCCATGAAGAGGGGAATATCTTTATTTTTCTCTTTGAGTTCGCTTCTCTGGAGACCGATTTCATGGCCCCAGTGGAATATTTTCTGTTTCCATTTGGGCTGTTCATCAACCTGCATGATTATTTTCTGGTAAACTTTTTCACAGACCCTTGGAACGGCCAATACAACAGTGGGCCTTTTTTCTTTTATATCAACGGCAAATGTTTCAATACTTTGGGCATATGAAGATGTAATTCCGGCATACATTCCAAAAAAATGACCGGCGATACGCTCAAAAACATGGCTTAGGGGAAGAAAGGGAACGCTTTGATCCTTTTCATAAGCAAAGGGGGGGGATATTTTCTTGAGTGATTTTATCACCGCCATTATATTTTTATGCAGAATCACCGCCCCTTTGGGAAGACCTGTGGTCCCTGACGTGTAGACAATGGTCGCAGGGTCTTCGGGACCAATTTCTTTTGAACGATCAAGAAAAAACTGCTCAGATTCTTCAGATTTTTCCCTGCCCTGTGAGATCAATTTTTCAAATGAAATTATACTTGAATCTGATGTCTTTTTATCAGGCATCTCTATTACAACAATCTTTTCAAGGGTTTTAATTTTATTCTTAAATGAAAGCACCTTGTCCAGTTGATCGTGATTTTCAACGATGAGAACTTTTGATTCAGAATTGTCTACTATATATTCAACTTCTTCTGCCGTTAATGTCGTATAAATCGGTACCAAAACAGCACCGATACCAAGGGTTCCCATATCAGAGTAAAGCCATTCCAGCCTGTTTTCAGAAAGAAGGGAGACCCGATCTCCTTTTTTTACACCGAGCCTTGTCAGGGCAAGTCCCAGTGCACGGGAACTATCATAGTATTCACTCCAGGTGGCCTGCTCCCATTTCCCATTCTTTTTTTTTTCGACTGCTATCCTGTCCTTGGATTTTTCTACCCGGTTTATGAATACTTCATTAATTGTTTGTTCCATTTTAATAAAAATTCCTTAAGTTATTATAAACGGCTAAGGATCGGCTCCCAAATTACTTGATTTTTTGTTTTCAAAAAACCCGACAGGCACAACGAGTCTTTTATGGGGTTTTGGGAATAAATTAGATCAAGTTATTTTGTAACGATTCCTAAAAATTTAAACCATACCGCCACATTGTTTTTTTATATTCCTGATGTTTTGGATATAATTTCACACATCACTTCGTCTGCGCCTCCTCCAATTGAAATGAGCTTGGCATCCCTGAAAAACCTTGAAATTTTCATTTCATTCATAAACCCCATACCACCATGCATTTGAAGGCACCCGTCAGCAACCTTATTGATGAGCTGTCCAGACAGAAGTTTGCCCATGGAGATCTCCTTTGTTACATCCTGGCCGTTCATTTTCATTTGAACGATATGATAGGTCAGCCGTTTCAACGCTTCAGCTTCAGTAAGCCATTGTGCAATCCTATGCCGCAGCACCTGCTTTGCAATAAGCGGTTTTCCAAAAACGACTCTTCCCTTCAAGTATTCGACGGTTGCATTAATTGTATCAATAGCGCCAATATAGGCGGTTGGAAGTGCGGAGAACCTTTCGTGCTGAAACTGCATCATCTGCTGGATAAACCCTTCTCCCATTTTTCTTGATGTTATTTTATCGCCAAGATCCTTAATGGCTTTTGAACCCGGGCCAATAAAAACAATGCCCTCTTTCTCACATCTCTTTGAAAAGTCAGAATTTTCAGAAAGGAATCCATATCCCGGATGGATTGCTTCTGAATTTGTATCTTTAATAATTTTATCAATGTTAAGATAACTCTCGGAAGGTTCCGAAGCTCCAATGTAAACGGCCTCATCAGAGGAGAGTACGTGGATTGCCTTTTCATCTGCATCAGAATATACGGATACTGTTTCAATACCCATCTCCCTGCAGGTGTTCAATACTCTAATGGCAATTTCTCCACGATTTGCTATTAATATTTTTTTAAACATAATGTTACTTCCCTGTTAAAATTGGCTTACTATTTTTCTAAAGACCATGATTAGGAATCGTTACAAAATAACTTGATTTGAAGCCGATCCTTACATTCTGAAAACGCCGAACCCCTCGTTATCATCCCACAGTTGCGACGTACTGTAGTATGCGTTTCCCTCTTTTAATGCAGCGTCAATTACAGGCTGTTTAATAAAATCGACCTCTTCCTGGGTCATCTCCTCCTGGCCTGCTCTTTTCCTCTGATCATTTGTGATTTTAATGAGTACGTCTGCAGCCTGGACACCGCCCATGACGCCGATTTGCGCATTGGGCCACATCCACAGGAATCTCGGAGAGTATCCTCTGCCGCACATTGCGTAGTTGCCGGCGCCAAAGGAGGCCCCCACAAGAACTGTGAGTTTTGGAACGGTTGCCGTTGAAACAGCGTTTACCATTTTATGACCGTTCTTGGTAATTCCACCGGCTTCATATTCCCGGCCGATAATAAACCCGTTAATATTCTGGAGGAACAAAAGGGGGATTTTTCTTTTGTCGCAAAGTTGAATGAACTGGGCGGCTTTCTGGGCGCTGTCAGAGAATAAAACACCGTTGTTTGCCAGTATGCCAACCGGGTATCCATGGATGTTGGCCCATCCTGTAACCAGGGTGGGGCCGAACATCTCCTTGAACTCAAGGAATTTACTGCCGTCAACAATTCTTGCGATAATCTCTCTGCAGTCATATGGTTTTGAAAGGTCTGGACTAACGATGCCATAAAGCTCTTTTGGATCATAAGCCTGTTCTTCAACCGTGGTCATGGTTAGTTTTGATTTCTCATTTTCAGGAAGGTTCCCCACAATTTTTCTGATCATCTCTATGCACTCTTCGTCACTGTCTGCATAGTAATCGGAAACACCAGGCTCGGCACAGTGAAGTTCAGGTCCGCCAGGTTCATTGGCCGTAACTTCTTCACCGGTTGCAGCAAGAACAAGGGGAGGACCGCCAAGGAAAATTGCACCGTGCCCTTTAACATGAACAATCTCATCGCACATGGCAACGCCATAGGCTCCGCCAGCAGTGCAGAGCCCCATAACACCCACTATCTGGGGATATGTTCAAAAAGAGACCTCTAAAATTTCCATTGCAGCATCATCGCTGGCTGCAACGGCATCAAATTTTCCCATGGTAACGGGCAGCTCTGAATTGATGAAAAACTGGGCTGAATTGAGCTGCCCTTCATAAAATGCTAATTTTTTATTGTTTTGGGCCAGTTTTTTCCGCTCTGTCGGCTCAAGGCTGCCATCCAACTGGGAAATTGATTTGATTGCCCGTTGCAAAAGCATCCATCCCATGCAGACATCCCCAAGGGCAATCAAAAAGGGGTGGGAAA
>PIVS01000033.1 GCA_003353855.1 Desulfobacteraceae bacterium | reverse complement strand
CGAAGATTTGATGACGTCGTCGGAACGACCGACAAACCACCAGTATCCGTCTTTGTCAAAGGTGGCCTTGTCACCGGTGTAATACAGACCGTGCTGGAATGCTTCTGAGGTTTTTGCCTCATTGTCAATGTATTCCTGGAACAGGCCGATGGCCCGCCAGTTGTTCAGGCGAACCACAATGTGACCGGTTTCGTCGGGTGTCGTAATTTCCCTGCCCTCATCATCGGCCAGGATGACATCGTACATGTATGAGGGATACCCAAAGGACCCCAGACGCATCTTCTTTTCCATCCAGGGCGGGTTCCCGATCATGGCGGTGGATTCGGTCTGACCGTAGAAATCACGGATTTGGGTGCCGGTGCCTTCTCTCCACTGGTCAATGACTTCCGGATTCAGGGGCTCCCCCGCACTTATGGAATATTTCATGGCACTCAGGTCGTATTTTGACAGGTCAAGACCGACAAAGGCCCGCCATGCCGTTGGCGGGGCACAGAAAGAATTGATTTTATACTTGGCCACGGCAGCTATATATTTTTCAATATCAAGTACCGTGAAATTGAAACCTGTGGCAGTGGCTCCCATGTTAAAGGGGGCGAAAAAGCTGCTCCATGCCCATTTTGCCCATCCGGGTGCACTCAGGTTATGATGGATATCTCCGGGTTCCAGGCCGATAATTACGGCGGTGGACAGATGCCCTAGGGGGTATGAAACAGCTGAGTGTCCGACCCGCTTGGGAAGTCCTGTGGTTCCGGAGGTAAAAAAGCAGAAAAGGACATCCTCATTGCTCACATCAGCAGCTTCGGCCTGCGGTTTTTCTTCGGCAATTTCAGTATAGGAGGTCCATCCCTCTTTTTGTCCCAGAACAATCTTTGCCTTGGGGGTACAATGGGCTTTTTTCAGGGCGTCATCCACCAGATCTGTCAATCCTTCAAAGGCAATGATGACATCCGGCTTGTATGCTTCAAACCGGAACTGAATTTCTCGTTCCGTCATGCTGGTCGCCGTAGGTACGGATACCAGGCCGCCCTTGATGCCGGCAAAGGTTGCAAACCATGTTTCCGGAACAATGGGGGTCAGCATGTACAGGTTGTCCCCTTTTTCAACTTTGTTTTTGCGTAGAAAATTCAGGAACTTATTCCCGTTGGCAGCCAGTTCTTTATAGGTAAACTGCTCTTCGGCATCCGTATCCATATCCGTCCAGATAAGGGCCAGTTGATCACCTCGTTCTTTGACATGTATCCCCTCAAAGACTTCTGATGCCCAGTTAAACTTTTCCGGCAGTTCTGATTTATTCAGCTTCTTGAAAAACGCTTGTGCCTGGATTTCCCGCTGTCCCATATCATGGATCTCATTGAGCGCCATTGCTTCTCGGTAAGTGCTTTCCAACGACATTTGATTCCTCCGAATTTAAATTTTTATCAGATATTGTCTGCCTGCTGTTTTCAAAAACTTCGTATAGTACGCAGCCCTGGCTATAGTTCTATAAAACTGTGGATTTTCTACAATCGGTTCAAACCCGATTTTAGTTGTAGGGTTTTGTGGGTATTTTTCTAGGAAAAAATAGGAGAGGCTTGTAGGTGGGCGCACCTACAAGAGGCGCTTAGCTTTGCTGGGTGGTGACCTGGCCGGTTTTTTCAAAATGCACGGCGCATCGGACCAGTTCATTGGCATGTTTAAGGGAAAGTTTTTCCTTGATCCGTTCCCGGTAGGTACCAATGGTCTTGATGCTTAAAAAAAGTCGTTCTGCAATTTCCCGGGAGGAGAATCCCCGGCCGATCATTTTGAAAACCTGGAGTTCCCGATCTGTCAGCCGGTCAGTGGGCGTTTTTTTCCGGGCTTCCTGGGGGCTTGCCATGGTGGAGAGAATGTGTTCTTTGACCTTTTCATTAAGATAGATTTTTCCATCCAGTACATGGTGGATGGCGCTTACCACGGACTCCATGGCTTCTTGTTTCATGATGTACCCCCGGGCACCGGCGGCAAGGGCCCGCTGGGCATAAAGATATTCATCGTGCATGGACAGAACCAGGACCGGGATATGTCCATGGTGGTTCTTAACATGCTTTACAAGATCAATTCCATCTGAATTTTTCAATGAAATATCGGCGATAATCAGGTCCGGAACCATCTTTTCAATTTCAATGATGGCCTGGTCCACATCCTTGGCCTTGCCAAAGGCAATTAGATCATCTTCCTGGTTGATCAGTTCGGCAAGACCCAGTCTGAATATGGGGTGGTCTTCAACCAGCAGTATCTTTTTTTTATCGGGCATATTCTGTCTGCATTAAAAATTTCAAGTTGTAGAACCGTATCACCTTTGGAAAGAGATTTCCAGTTCCTATCTTGATTCATAACCGATGAGGGCCTGTTTAATTTGATTCAGGCCGAAGGGTCTGTCAATGCCGCAAGGGGCATGACCAATTTTATCCGGGTCCCTTTTTCCCTGTCCGAGGAGATCATGAGGGAAGCCCCTACTATTTTGGCCCGGTAGTTTATGATTCGAAGCCCCATGCCACTGTGACGGATTTCCGGGTCCATTCCCTGGCCGTTGTCCCGGATAAGAAAGCTGAATTGATCCTCCTGGATCTCTAAGGAAATGACAATATTTGTGGCCTGACCGTGGCGAATGGCATTTCGCACAGCCTCCCCGGCAATATGGTAGAGGTTGAGGGTGACCATGTGATTTTTTACTTGTATCCTGTCATCTGCTTTTAGCCGGCAGTCCACCTGGTGGAGTATCCTGGTATTGGTGACCAGCTCTTCAAGGGAAGAAACCAGGCCATGATTATAATAGACCGGGCAAAGCCCCCGGGCCAGGCGCCTGGTTTTGGAAATGGCCTCCTTGATCAGTTCTGTAATTTGATCCGACAGTCGGGCTGCCTCGGAAGACTGTCCCTCGGCCTTTTTTTTCAATACCTTGGTCAACCCCTCGATTCCGATCAAATGGGGGCAAAGATCATCATGGAGATCATTTCCAATGGCCTGACGCTCCTTTTCCCCGGTTTCCATGATGGCTTTTTCCAGTCGTTTGACCTCGGAGATATCCCGGTGGGTGATCACAGATCCCAGAGGATTTCCGTCTTTATCCCGGTAGACAGATCCCCGGGTGGTGACATCAATGAGCCGTCCCTCCTTTGCCCTTCGTTTGGTTTCCACCCGGGGCAGGATCTCCCCCTTGAGGATGGTGCCGATTCCCTCCATGGTTTCCTTCCAATGGGCTTTGGGCACAAAATGATCCATTGTCTTTCCCAGGCTGTCTTCAAGGGTATACCCAAATACCCTGGTAAAGGCCGGATTCATATAGGTGACTATCCCTTCCATGTCGTATACCACAATGGAGTCCGGCACGGCTTCCATGACAGATCTGTATTTTTCTTCACTCTCTTTCAGGGCCTCCTGGGCCTGGCGGCGATCTTGTATCTCCGTTAAAAGTTTTTTGTCATGGGTAGCCAGTTTGTCCATGAAGGAATTATAATATAAGGTGAGCTGCCCTACTTCGTCGGTGGATTCCATCTTCACCCCCCGGTTTGAGAATCCCCCGGCAATATCCTGGTTAAACCGGGTCATCAAAGACTGCAGGGGCTTGGTGATGGTGGAGCTTAGGACAAAGGTGATGGGGATAAAAACGATCAGGGCAGCCATACCCACCAGAATGATGAAATGCTTGATGGTTCCCAGGGGGAAGTAAAATTCATCCAGATAACTGGATGAGGCAACAATCCACTCATATTCCGGGATATAATTAAAGATCACCAGTTTTTTCCTATGCTTTTCATCCCCGGGATTTTTCCAGGAATAGATGAGCTTGCCATTCTTTTTTTCCATCATAGTGCGGAAAAACCGGTCGGAAAACCGTCCATCCTCAAACACGTTGACCCCGGTCAGTTCAGGGTGGATAATAACATTTCCCCAGGTGTCCATGACATAGGAATAGCCGGTTTTCCCGAATTGCAGGCTTAAAATACTTTCTTTAAAATCATTTATCTCCACCAGTTTTGAAAATTCTTTCCGATAGGAGGAGACTGTGATCATCCAGTCCCAGGGTTCAAAATAGTTGATGTACAAGGCCTTGGGCCGGGCAACCTTATCCTCCGGGTTTTTCCAGAAATATTCGATATACCCGTTTTTTTTGGCGATCATTTCCCGGACAAATTGATGATCGGAAATATCCAGTCCTTCAAGGGTTTTTTTGGGATGTTTGAGCACCCGCCCCTTTCCGTCCAGGATGCAGATATATCCGGTGATGCCGATTTTCTGGCAGAGAATGATATCAGCTGCCCGTGCTTTTGCCTCTTCCAGGCTTATCTCCCCTGCCCTTTGGCGGTCATAGAGGTGCTGGATAATATCATAGTTTTTTTCAGCCACCCCCCTGAGCCGGTTTTTAATGGAAACCGAAACCGCTGTCTTGACATTGTTCAAGATGGCCGAGGTGGAATTTTTCAATTCGCTTTCAATATTTTTCTCCACATTCTGTTTGACAATGAAATAGATGATAAGGCTGGACATACTTATGATGATAAGAAAGCAGAATGAATAGATAAACAGCAGCTTGTACCGGATGGGGAAATTTTTGATCAGGCTAAAGGGGTTCATGCCATGTACATCACTTCGGTGACTGCGTTGTCAAGAATCGGTTTCCCGCCCAGGGTTTTTGCCGATTGCTGTACGCAAAAGTCAGGTCCCACAACACGCAGAACGTAGCCGACCTGAACCTTTGTACCGGCCAGTATGGGCATCTCCTCACCAAGGCGAAACAGAGCTTTGAGCTGCAGGCCAAAGCCCATCGTTTTACCAAGCTCGGAAAGTGTCTTGCCGGCGACCTTGTGACTACCGATGCGGATATCGGCGGCTTCTATGGGGACGTCGCGAGCCATGGGGTCATCGGATTCCGGTCCCACCATCTTTACACCCTCGGCAATGTTGGCACCGATTTGCTCCGGGGAAATTCCCTGGGGCGGCGTGTAGGCACCGCTTGAGACAGCAGATTGGGCAACTCCGATGATTGCTGTGATGGTGTAACTGCCCGAGATGATCCCCGGTAAAAAGCCGGGGGCGAGGCCGGCCAGTTTGACCCCGACAAAACAAATGATCCAGTTGAGTGACCATACGATAAGTCCGATGGCAATGTAAGCGATACCACCTGATTTGAGACCGGAAAAAAATTGCGGGCCGACTTTAAGCCCGAGGGAATAACCCAAAGCCAGCGCCAGCATAATAAAAACAAAGGGCTGGTGCTTGAGAAAAATAAAAAAGGAACCGATCATGCCGTAAGATTTCTCAGCGGGTCTGGAGGCAGTTTTACCATTTTCAGTCGCTGGTTTAGCGTTGGCAAAAGTTTTGGTGTCCTTTTGGATCGCATCTGCCGCCTTGGCGTCATTGGCCGCCATAAGAAACCCTGACTTGCCGCCGTCGCGGGTATGGATTGCCTGGGCACTGCCCGCTGTAATAACGGTCACCACTGCCAGGATAGAGACAAACCTAATCGCGCCCAAGGCTTGCGCCCCGGGGAACTGTTTTTGT
The DNA here is from genome assembly GCA_003353855.1 of Desulfobacteraceae bacterium. GTDB lineage: Bacteria > Desulfobacterota > Desulfobacteria > Desulfobacterales > Desulfobacteraceae > NBML01. The sequence continues at coordinate 15,034 of PIVS01000033.1, read as the reverse complement.
ATCCGGTTGAATATCCAGTTAATCACGATAGTTGCTCCTTTTTTAATCGGAGGAACGGACTGAACCGGCTGACCGACAGCCCGGACTCCCCGTGTGAATTCTCAATATGTTCAAATTCTAGGTGTGGTTGAAGCTGCCGGACTCCTCTTCATTGCCTTTATGGGTTACTGGATTTTTCTCAAAGTAAGTAATGCAGCGTTTGAGATCTTCGATGAGCAGATCAACCAGATCCCGGCTGACTCCGTGGCGCACCAGAATCCTCATGATCACCAGATCCTGGCGATTGGGCGGCATGGAGTAAGCGGCAATCTGCCAGCCACGGCTCCGGATCCGGTCGGAAAGGTCAAAGAGATTGAATCCGGGATCGACATCCTCTTTGAGGGACCAGCTCATGGCCGGAATCCCGCCCCGTCCGTTATAGATTATCTTGAACAAACCCAATTTGTCGATCTCACCGGACAGATAACGGGCCGTATCATAGCTGCTCTGTTGGATCTTGCGGTAGCCTTCCCTGCCCAGACGCAGAAAATTGTAATATTGTGCCACAATCTGACCGCCGGGCCGCGAGAAGTTCAGCGCAAAGGTGGGCATATTGCCACCCAGATAATTGACCCGGAAAATCAAATCTTCGGGCAAATCCTCTTTATCGCGCCAGATTATCCAGCCGACTCCCAGGGGCGCCAACCCGTACTTGTGGCCTGAGGCATTTATGGATTTGACCCGGGGCAGGCGGAAATCCCACTCCAGATCGGGGTCTACAAATGGTGCCAGGAACCCTCCGCTGGCGCCATCTACATGGATGGGGATATCCAGTCCCGTATCATTCTGGAACTGATCCAGGGCATCGCTGACCGCTTTGACCGGTTCGTACTGGCAGGTAAAGGTGACACCCAGGGTCGGCACCACGCAAATAGTATTTTCATCGCAACGCTTGACCGCTTCTTCCGGGGTCATGATCAGGCGGTCTCCCTCCATGGGAATTTCCCGCAGTTCAACGTCCCAGTAGCGGGCGAATTTATGCCAGCAGACCTGCACCGGACCGCAGACCATGTTGGGTTTGTCCATGGGCGTGCCTGCTGCCTTCATCTTCTCACGCCAGCGCCATTTTAAAGCCATGCCGCCCAGCATGGCCGCCTCGCTGGAACCTGTGGTCGAGCAGCCCAGGGTGTTGGCGGCATCCGGTGAATTCCACAGATCGGCCAGCATGTGGACGCAGCGGTTTTCGATCTCGGCCGACTGCGGGTACTCGTCCTTGTCGATCATGTTTTTGTCGATGCATTCGTCCATGAGCCGGTGGATTTCCGGATCCACCCAGGTCTGGCAGAAGGTGGCCAGGTTCTGGCGGGCATTGCCGTCCAGCATGAGTTCATCATGCACTACCTGATAAGCATGACGCGGGTTTTGCTCTTTTTTTGGCATCTTGTACTTGGGCATCACGACTGACAGGTCTGATGATGCATACACATCGTCCAAAATATCCGCTCTGACTTTGTTTTTTTCATGTAAGGCCATTGTTGTTCTCCTTTTTGCACTGCCGGTTCAGCCCCCTCACGGTTGTATGCGTTATTGCAATTGAAGGTAGAAGTATAAGCGAAGCACATTTGAGTGTCAATAACCCGCTGAATACATAATTGATTGACAAAAAACAAATTCCTATCTACAAATAAAAAAGAGTTTGTTTAGCTTGTCTCCTTGGATAATTGTCTATCCTAGGATACGGCATACGCTCAATTTGTAATCGTGGGAAGATATTGTTCGGAGGTGTGTGATGTTCCAACGTGTTATTCTTGGATTGATTATTGCGATATTACCTCAGATAGCGTATTGCCAAACAGAGCAGCTGACATTGCCCGATGCGCTGAATATTGCTTTGGAAAACAATCTTACGGTCTCAAATGTGCGTTTGCATCAAACATCGCTATCAAAGAATGTCGACGCCCTGCGCACCAAAAGGTATCCTGTATTAGGTATTTCAGGTGGTGTTTCGGAAAATTTAAAACCCCAGAAATATACTTTTGAAAAAGGGGTGTGGGGGAATTACCCCCCTGTGGGTGATATTCCGTCTAAAGACATTACAATCGAAAGTGCAGATGGGTTAACAGGCATAGCTTTGATCTCTGCAGTGCTGCCGCTTTCCGAGCAATACCTCATAGGTCTGAATATAAAACAGGGCGAAGTTAAAAACGACATTGCCGGTGAGCAGCTCAGGTGGACACAGCAAGAGGTTGCCCGTGCAGTAAAGCAGCAATACTTCGGGATTGTGCAAGCACATAATGATCTTGATGTTACCCTGGAATCCATTGGATTTTATAAGTCTTTACACAAATTGGTGACCAACTATGTTCAGCAGCAAACCGCATTGAAATATGAGCTGCTGGAAGTTAATGCCAAGCTGGCCCAGCGAGAATTAAATGCCCAAAGCGAGCGCAACCGCCTTGCGACCGGAAAAGAAAGGCTGAATAATCTGCTGGGCCGGGATATAAATATGGACTTTAATGTTACATTACCAACCCGGAAGAGTGTTTCCAACGATGTTGATGCGGCCATTGCCATGGCACTCAAGCTTCGTCCGGATATACGTATGTCAAAGTTAAATATTAAAGATGCCCAATTGGGTTATAGTATAAAAAAAGCAGGGTACATCCCGAATATCGACCTTGCTGTGAGCTATAGCAAACTCCACGGCTATGAGCTTATTCCAGATACAGAGGCCTATGTGGGTCTGCATGCCAAATGGGAATTTTTTGACTGGGGTCGTAAAAAGAATGTACTGGCAAGCAAAAACAGCAAAATTCGTCAGGCCGGCAACAAAGCCATAGAGACCAAAAACAGAGCAGAGATTGATGTGCGAAAGTGTTTGCGGCAGCTCAATGAGTCTGAACAATCTGTGGGTGTAGCCGAACTCTCCAAAGCTGCCGCAAAGGACAAGTTGCGGGTGTTGATGAATCAGTATAAGCAGCAGGCTGTATTATTGCAGAAGGTACTGGATGCTGAGACCGACTTTAAACGGGCAAATAACAAATATAGTTCTGCGGTTTTGTCTGTTTGGGAATCCCAGGCCAAACTCGAACAAGCATTGGGGGAGATATAAATGACTGACCTTGGCCGTGTACTGATTGGTTTGATCCTATTGTTGTTATCCTCTTGTGATTCCCAGCCCGTCCCAAAAGCAATCACATCGGTACGGGTGGTTTCTCTGGAAGCTGTACCAAATGATCTGGTGCGGACATACTCAGGGCAAATTGTGCCGGCAACTCAAGTTGATGTGGCTTTTCGCACAAATGGTTATATCAAGGAAATTACAATGGTCAAAGGTGTGGATGGAACCCCTAGAATTTTGCAGACAGGCGATGTGGTTACCAAGGGTAAAACTTTGGCAAAAGTGACTGATGAGCAATACCGTGACCAGGTTGCATCTGCCCGGGCACAGTTGAGCAAAGCCAAGGCCGCATTACTTAAAGCCCGGCAAGACTTTGGGCGTGCACAGGCATTGAAGGCTGAAGCCAGTATCACTGCTCCCGACTATGATTCTGCCCAACAAGAGTACACAACAGCAAGGGCAGAAGTTGCTGCCGCACTTGCACAATTAGACGGAGCAAAGGTAAAATTAGGTGATACCTTGTTGCTGGCGCCATTGAACGGTACTATCCTTAAACGAAATATTGAGGTTGGCAGTCTGGTTCACCCGGGCAGCACTGGCTTTTCCATGGCGGACATTTCCATGGTTAAAGTTGAGTTTGGAGTGCCGGATGTGCTTCTCTCCAATATTTCCGAAGGAGATGCCGTTAATGTGCATACAGCTTCATATCCCAAAAAGGTGTTTCCGGGAGTCGTCTCTGAGATTTCCGAGGGTGCTGATCAGCGGACCAGAGTGTTTCAGGTATCTGTAAAGCTTGATAACTCCCAGGGCTTATTGCGTGTTGGAATGGTTGCCTCGGTAAAAGTGGATGCCGGCTCCAGTGAGCCGGGTGGTGTCCTCGTACCCATACGAGCCGTGGTTAAATTCAAGAGTGCTGGTTTGGGAGTCTATGTGGTTGTTAACAAAGATGGCCAAACCATGGTTAAATTACATTCCATCACGCCGGGTCCTGTTTTCGGCAATCAACTTCATATTTTGTCAGGAGTACAAGCCGGTGACCAGGTGGTTGTGAGTGGAACCGCCCAGGTGACCGATAACCAGCAGGTCATAGTGGTTCCTTAAATCGGAGTATTGATAATGCCTTTGGATAACCAGAGCAGCGATCATCATAAGATTCACAACACTGCACGTTATTTTGTTGAAAATCAGCACGTGGCATGGGCTTTGCTGGTATTTGTGATGATTTGGGGGGTATACAGCTACTTGCAGATGCCCAAACGTAAAGATCCTGATATTCCGGTAAGAATTGCCATGGTAACAACCGGTTGGCCCGGCCACGATGCCATTGAAGTCGAAGAACTGGTTACAAAAGCAGTTGAAAATAAAATTGCAGAAAATGCATTTTTGATAGAACCAAGTAATCGTAACTTTTCAATTCAATCACTAACTTTGCCAGGTATATCCATGGTTCAGGTGCAGTTGGCTGCGGGAACGAACCGGGATGTCGCATTTAATGAAATCAGTGTCAAACTTGCGGAGATTAATGATTCGCTACCCAGCGGGGCCGGCCCGATCCATTTGAACAGCAAGTTTGGAGATACCGCCGCGGTGATGCTGTCAGTCGCAAGTCCCCGGGCTTCTGATGTGGAGATCCATTTGCGGGCCGTCGATATTGTTGCAGCCTTAAAAAATATTCGTTTACACAAGAGAAATACGGCCAATCGCGCTGCAATAGTGATTGCTGCACCTTTGGACGTTGACCCGGCAGCGATGCAAACCATGTTCCATCTGTTTGGCCTTTGGCTTGTTAAAAAAGATATGGCCAAAGATATTGAACCATTGTCAGGCCCAGGATTTATGGGTGTTGATTTTACGACAGCACAGGATGATCGGTCTTTGCTGGATGGGGCAACCAGCTTTCTTTTTAAACATGGTGCAACACGGTTTTACCCGGATGCGTGGGAACCGGTTGTTCTGCGTGATTTGACAGTTGTTGCATCACAGCTTATCAAGGTGGCCGGTGCAAAATACAGCTACCGTCAATTGGATGATTTCTCCGACAGCCTGGCTGCTAATTTTAAAACCATTCCACAAGTAGCAAGGGTGCTTCGATCAGGTGTATTGCCGGAACAGGTCGAGCTTAGTTACTCCCAGGATATTTTGGCCGCATATGGGGTTGTGCCGGCGCGGATTAAACAGGTAATCAGCCAACGTAATACTGCGATACCCGGTGGTGTGCTCCAGGCCCAGGATATGAATATTGTGCTGGAACTCAGTGGTGACTTTACAGACGCAAGTCAGATTGGCGATCTTATTGTAACCCACTCAAAAGATGGGGTACCTGTTTATTTACGATCCATTGTTGATATCCGAAGGGGATACCAGAATCCGCCACGCCTGCTCAGCTACTATACCGGCAAAACTGAGGATGGAGATTGGCAAAGGAATCCTTCGGTTAACGTGGCGGTGCAAATGCACAGCGGCGAACAAATCGGCGAACTTGGCAGGGCCGTGGACCAAATGTTGCGGCACTTGACCGGGATTCTGCCCGATGACTTGATCATTAATCGTGTGTCTGACCAGCCAACCCAGGTTACGGAGAATATTGATCTGTTCATGGACGCGCTTTATGAAGCAATATTCATAGTTGTTTTAATAGCTCTTATCGGATTTTGGGAGTGGCGGTCAGCACTATTGTTAATGCTGTCTATTCCAATTACTCTTGCCATGACATTCGGGTTTATGTCGGTACTTGGAATTGATTTGCAGCAGGTATCAATCGCTGCATTGATTATTGCACTTGGGTTGTTGGTTGATGATCCTGTGGTGGCAAACGATGCCATTAAGCTGCAAATGGCAGAAGGTAAATCCAGGGTGGTGGCATCCTGGTTGGGTCCCACGTTATTGGCCACTGCCATATTGTTTGCAACCATAACAAATATAGTTGCCTATCTGCCTTTTCTGATGCTTTCCGGCAATACAGGTGCCTTTCTTTATAGTTTGCCCGTGGTCATAGCTTGCGCCCTGGTCTCATCTCGAATCGTGTCAATGACTTTTGTACCCCAATTGGCAAGCCTATTGTTGAAGCCGGATTCCAAAACGAGCATGAGCCTTGAAGAACGCCGTGTTCATGGTTTTGCCGGTAAATATTACCGCTTTATGGGGTATGTAATTGAACATCGGAAAATTTTTTTGCTGGGTGCACTGATTATTATTATTGCAAGTTTAGGTGTGAAATCACAGCTAAAAAATGCATTTTTCCCCGACGATGTGAGGTACCTGTCAACTGTGGATATTTGGTTGAAAAATGATGCAAACCTTGAAATAACCAATGAGGTTGCCCAGTCCGTAGAATTATTGGTTCGCCAAGAGACAAAGAAATTTGCCATACAAACAGGATATGAGCATCCCGATGATTTATTGAAGTCAATAGCTACTACAATAGGTGGCGGATCACCCAGGTTCTGGTTTACCGTAAGTCCCCAGCAATTGCAGAATAACTATGCCCAGTTAATTATTCATTTGGCTGATAAAGATTTAACACCCAAGTTCGCACCCATACTTCAATCTGCCTTAAGCTCCAGGGTAGTCGGTGCTGATATTGATGTTAAACAATTGCAGACCAATCCTGTTCCCTATCCTGTGGCAATACGGGTATCAGCACGGGTAAGTCCGGGCAGCAGCCAGGAATTGCAGGAAATAACCAGGCTGAGGGCCTATGCCGCCAAGGTAAAGCAGATACTGCGTAAATCCCCCTCGGTTCGCTCGGCCCGGGATGATTGGGGGGATGAAAGTTTTGTGGTTCACCTTGATGTTGATGACCAGCGTGGAAGTATGGCGGGCTTAACGAATCAGGATATCGCAATGTCCTCTGGAGCCGGTATCAGCGGAACACCTGTGGGAACTCTTTATCAGGGGGATAAACAGATCCCCATTGTTGTCCGTTTACGCCTGGATCAACGGGCCAGTGTTCAGGACGTTGAAAACCTGTATGTTTATTCCAGCAAGAACGACACCAAGGTGCCGCTCATTGGTGTGGCGAGTACTTACTATGGATTTCAAACAGAAAGGATACGGCGACTGGAACAGTTCCGGACCATTACGGTCTTTGCATATCCGGCCCAAGGTGCACTGGCTTCACAAATCATGGAGGATTCCAAGGCTGAGCTGGCCCAAATGGCAGCTTCATTACCCCATGGATACCAAATCAACATTTCCGGGGAACATGCACAGCAGGTTTTCGGATTTTTAAATTTGATGCAGGTGCTAATGATTTCGGCAGTGTCTATTTTCATGGCCCTGGTCTTCCAGTTTCGTAACCTGGTTAAGCCGTTTCTGGTCTTTGCCGCAGTACCCTTTGGCATGGGCGGAGCAATGTTGGCCCTGTGGATAATGAATGAACCCTTCAGCTTTATGGCCTTTCTCGGAATGGTTAGTCTGGTCGGCGTTATTGTGAGCCATATAATTGTTTTGTTCGATTTTATCGAAACCCGGCACGAATCCGGTGCCCCTTTAAAAGAGGCCTTGCTTGATGCAGGTTTGATGCGGTTACGACCCATACTCATTACCATAGCAGCGACTTCTCTTGCCCTGGTGCCCCTGGCGTATCACGGAGGACCTCTCTGGCAGGGTCTGTGTTATGCACAGATAGGCGGTTTGCTCTTTGCCATGTTTGCCACCCTGCTGTTTATACCCACTTTATACGCATTTGTTGTCTTGGACCTAGGGTTGATACGCTGGCAGATAAAAAAATAATAGCCACTACTATTAATTTTAATTAAACCTCCCAGGAAGCGCAAAGGTTTTCAAGGCCTCTCCTGCCAACCGATACTTTACCCATTCTCCATGGGCCCTGGCTCCGATGGATTCATAAAACTCAATGGCAGGCTTGTTCCAGTCCAGAACGGCCCATTCAAACCGGCCGCAGTTCTTTTCGAGGGCAAGTTTGGCCAGGTGCCTGAGCAGGGCTTTGCCAGCGCCTGAGCTTCGGTAATCAGGGGAGATATACAGGTCCTCCAGATAGAGGCCCGGCTTTCCCTGCCAGGTGGAATAGTTGAAAAAATAGACGGCAAACCCAATGGGCATCTTCAATAATGGCTTGTTGCGATCCTTGGTTTTTCAGGGAATCAATTCTTGTTTAAGCATACAGCAGGCGATCCTGTGGCGCGGCCTGCCATTCTTTGTATAGGCAAGGTTGCCGGGCTGAATCATTTTATTCATGACGCAGCCTTCTGGTATCGTAAGTTTGAACAGATCAGTTTCGTTGATCTGGGGCATTGCTACAAGCTTATTGTCCTGAATCTCATGGGAATGCAGGGGGAAGTCTTCACAGATAGGGCATTGATACACCCTGGCATTGGGAAAGACAAAATAGTTTTTTGCCACATTGCCGGCACATTGGAATTGATCCCCATTGGATAAAAAAACCTTGGGATAGGTGACAATGATACCCTGGGCGGCAATCTTTTCCGCCACTTCAGGGATGGTCTCAAGCCAGAGTTCCTTGGACACCTGGAGATTGGACACCTGGAGATTGGATGCCCGGAGAGCTTGTGATCCCTGGAGCGAGGGTGACGATTCCCCCCTCATACCGATGACCTGGATAAAAAACCGGTCAATGCCGAGTCCTTTTACCAAATCCGGCATCTGGTCCAGTTCATGGATATTCTTATCCGACACCGTATAGATCATGGAACAGGCAAATCCTTTTGCCCGGGCCCTTTGGATCCCGGAAAGGATCGTCTTATAACTGCCCTCTCCCCGGATCATATCATTTGTGTCCCGTGTGGCTCCGTCCAGGGAAAAACTTATGAAATCCACCTCCCCGGGGGTGATTTTCTCCAGAATATTATGGAAGAGATATCCATTGGTATCAATGGTGATGGATTTAAACGCAAGATGCCGGGCCTTTTTTACGGCCAGGTGAAGATCCGGGTGAAGGGTGGGTTCCCCCCCCAACAGGACCAGGTTGGTCTGGGCAGCTTTTGGGGAAAACAGCTCCAGCCAGTCTCTGATGGTGTCGATGGGAAGTGTCCTCTCCCCATGTTGCTCTTTATTAATATAGCAATGGGAACAGGACAGATTGCACTTGGTCAGGATATGGAAAAAAAGATTGGACGAATCCTTGGAAAATGCCACGGTCTGGTTTTGCATATTACCCCATGCATTGTTTGGTAAAGTTGGGATCAAAGGGAACGGGGTAGTCTCCGTCAAAACAGGCTTTGCAAAAATTGAGTTCCGGGTTTTCTACTCCGCTGGCTTCCAGCATACCTTCCACGGACAGATAATGTAATGAATCAAGTCCCAGGTATTCGGTGAGTTCAGCCAGGGGTTTTTGGGAAGCAATCAGTTCGCCCTTGGAGGAAAAGTCAATGCCGTAGTAACAGGGAAACTTATGGGGGGGACAGGAGACCCGCATGTGTACTTTTTTGGCTCCCAGTTCCCGAAGTGCCTTGACCCGGGTTTTGGCTGTTGTGCCCCGGATAATGGAATCCTCAATAATGATGATCTCCTTGCCCTTGATAATCTCCCGCACCGGGTTGAGTTTGACCCGGACGGTAAAGTCCCGCATGGACTGGGTGGGCTGGATAAAACTTCTGCCCACATAATGGTTCCGGATCATGCCCATTTCAAAGGGGATGCCCGATTCCTTGGCATAGCCGATGGCGGCATAATTGCCCGAGTCGGGAAAGGGCATGACAAGATCTGCTTCCACAGGTGCTTCCTGGGCCAGACGTTTGCCGTGGGCTTTACGCATCTGATAGACATTTTTGCCGGCAATGGTGGAGTCGGGTCTGGCAAAATAAATGTATTCAAATATACACAATGATCTGTGGGCTGCTGCCTTGGGGTGTTGTATGCTTCTGATGCCGTCTTCGTTGATGATGACAATCTCGCCTGGCTCCAGTTCACGGATGAATTCAGCCTGGACCAGGTCAAAGGCGCAGGTTTCCGAGGCCAGAACATAATGACCGTTGAGCTTACCCAGGGCCAGGGGTCTGAATCCGTTGGGGTCCTTCATGCCGATGATCTCTCCCTTGCAGGTGAGAAGGATCATGGAATAGGCCCCTTCTATCTTGGACACGGTATTGAGAATAGCTGTTTCAATATCACCCTTGATGAGGCTTTTGATGAACAGGTGGAGGAAAACTTCCGAATCCATGGTGGTCTGGAAGATGGAGCCCCTTTCCTCCAACTCTTCTTTCAGGGTATGGGCATTGACCAGGTTTCCGTTATGGGCAACGGCATAAGACCTATGGCGGTGGTTGGCCACAAAGGGCTGGGCATTGGTTATCACCGAATCCCCGGTGGTGGAGTAGCGAACATGACCGATTGCAGATCCGCCTTCGATGCGTTCCAGGTCTTTCATGTCAAAGATATCAGGCACAAGACCCATTCCCTTGTGGGAAAAGATTTTGTCATTGATCCCTCTGTTTACCGAGATGCCGGCACTTTCCTGTCCCCTGTGCTGGAGGGCATAGAGGCCAAAATAGGTTATTTTGGCTGCTTCCGGGTGCTTGTACAGGCCAAAGATCCCGCATTCGTCTTTGGGGCGCTCATCTGTATTAAATATCTCTTGGTTACACATGTTGGTTTTCCTGGTGATAGTGCTGGATCGGGTTGATGGATAAAGGTTCTTTTTTCATGGCCTTGATGGCAGAGCAGATCGCCTTGGTGCCGTCGGTTGTGGTGGCATAGGGAATCTTGTATTTAATGGCAGCCCGCCTTATTTCATACCCGTCTCTTTGGGTCTGGCTGGAGGAGCCGGTGTTGAGAATGAGCTGGATCTCGTTGTTTTTCACGGCATCCACCACATGGGGTCTGCCGGAAGAGACTTTTTTTATCATTTGGGCTGGTACATTGTTTTCCTTTAAAAAGCTTGCCGTACCCCGGGTGGCCACGATGGTAAATCCCATGTCATGGAAATCTTTGGCAACGGACAGGGCAGCAGTCTTGTCTTTATCCTGGACCGATATAAAGACGGTGCCTTCTTCGGGCAGTTTTTGGCCGGCGGCAAACTGGGCCTTGGCAACAGCTGCTCCCAGGTCCTTGTCAATGCCCATGACTTCCCCTGTGGATTTCATTTCAGGGCCAAGGACAGGATCTACATTTTCAAACCGGTCAAAGGGCATGACCGCTTCCTTGACACAATAATAAGGGGGGATGATTTCCCGGGTCAGGCCAAGTTCTGCAAGGCTTGCTCCCAGCATCACCTTGGTGGCCAGTTTTGCCAGGGGCACCCCGATTGCTTTGGAAACAAAGGGGATGGTCCTGGAGGCCCTGGGATTCACCTCTATTATATATACTTTTTCGTTCATGATGCCGAACTGGATGTTCATCAAGCCTTTTACATTCAGTTCCTTTGCAATGGCCCGGGCTGCCTCTGACATTTCCTCAATATGGGTTTGGGAAATGGAATATGGCGGCAGGACACAGGCAGAGTCACCGGAATGGATCCCGGCCTCTTCAATATGCTCCATCATGCCGCCGATGATGGTGGTCTCGCCGTCGGAAATGGCATCCACATCCAGTTCAAAGGCTTCTTCTAAAAACTTGTCAATGAGAACCGGTTTGTCCGGGGAGGCCAACACCGCCAGATCAAAATACTCTTTCAGATCTTTTTCGTCGTAAACAATTTTCATGGCCCGGCCCCCCAGTACAAAAGAGGGTCTGACCATGATAGGATAGCCGATATCCCGGGCCACGGTCTGTGCTTCATCATAGGAATGGGCAATGCCGTTTTCAGGCTGACGCAGTTTAAGTTTGTCCATCATTGCCTGGAAGAGATCCCGGTCTTCTGCTCGGTCAATGTTTTCCGGGCTTGTGCCGATGATGGGCACCCCTGCCTTTTGAAGGTCCGTGGCCAGGTTCAAGGGGGTCTGGCCGCCAAACTGGACAATGACCCCAAAGGGTTTTTCCTTTTCCACAATGTGGAGCACATCTTCCCGGGTCACCGGTTCAAAATAAAGCTTGTCCGAGGTGTCATAGTCCGTGGATACGGTTTCAGGATTGGAGTTGACCATGATCGATTCCACCCCTTCTTCTCTGAGGGCAAAGGAGGCATGGACACAGCAGTAATCAAATTCAATACCCTGGCCGATACGATTAGGCCCTCCCCCCAGGATGATGACTTTTTTCACGTCCGACACCCGGGCTTCGCATTCAGATTCATAGGTTGAATAATAATAGGGGGTTACAGCCCGGAATTCAGCCGCACAGGTATCCACCAGTTTGAACACGGGCACAATGCCTAAGGCCTTGCGCCGCTGCTCTATTTGTTTGGTCGTGAGGCCACCGGAAAGATGTGCTAATTGTTGATCAGAAAACCCGAATTTTTTGGCTTTTTCAAAGAGGTCGCGGGGAAGATCTTTACCCGCAAGGGTGATCTGTTTTTCCAGATCCACAATTTGTTTCATCTGGTGAAGGAACCAGGGATCAATAAAGGTCAGTTCATGGAGCATGGTGATGGGCATCCCGTGTTCCAGGGCATACTTTATATAAAAGAGCCGTTGGGAATTGGGAGTGGACAGCTTGTATTCCAGTTCATTGCCTGCCACACTGCCGGGAAGGGGGTCCTTGCCGTCGCCTCCAAAACCTGTTCTGCCGATTTCAAGAGAGCGCAAACCCTTCTGAAAGGCTTCCTTAAAGGTTCTGCCGATGGACATGGTCTCCCCCACCGATTTCATGGCCGTGCTTAAGACATCATCTGCTTCGGGAAATTTTTCAAAGGTCCATCTGGGAATTTTGACCACAACATAATCAATGGAGGGTTCAAAGCAGGCCAGGGTTTCGCCGGTGATGTCATTGGGAATTTCATCCAGAGTATATCCCACAGCCAGTTTGGCGGCAATTTTGGCAATGGGGAATCCCGTGGCTTTGGAAGCCAGGGCCGAACTTCTTGACACCCGGGGATTCATCTCCACGATGATGATGTCTCCGTTTTCCGGATTTATGGCGAATTGGACATTGGAGCCCCCGGTATCCACCCCGATTTCCCGGATAATGGCAATGGAGGCATCCCGCAGTTTCTGGTATTCTTTGTCAGAAAGGGTCTGGGCAGGAGCCACGGTGATGCTGTCTCCCGTGTGCACGCCCATGGCATCAATGTTCTCTATGGAACAGATGATCACCACATTGTCGGCATGGTCCCGCATCACTTCCAGTTCATATTCCTTCCACCCAAGGACGGATTCTTCCAGCATTACCTGGGTGTTAAGACTGGCATCCAGGCCGGCCTTGCAGAAAGCTGTCAGTTCTTCCGAATTATAGGCCACCCCGCCGCCGGTTCCCCCCAGGGTAAAACTGGGCCGGACAATGATGGGAAATCCAATCCGTTTTGAAACCTCTTCCACTTCGTGCATGTTGGTGGCAAATCCGCTTTTTGGGATCCGCAGGCCGATCTTGTTCATGGCATCCCGGAAAAGTTCCCGGTCTTCGGCCTTGTTAATGGCATCAATGGTGGCACCGATCATCTCAACATTATATTTTTCAAATATGCCGGTTTTTTCAGCTTCAATGGCCGTATTAAGCGCTGTCTGACCGCCCAGGGTGGGCAGGATGGCATCGGGTCTTTCTTTTTCAATGACCTTGCACAGAGTTTCAGGGGTTACCGGCTCAATATAGACCTTGTCTGCGGTTTCAGGGTCTGTCATGATGGTGGCGGGATTTGAATTGATGAGCACCACTTCAAACCCTTCTTCCTTCAGGGCCTTGCAGGCCTGGGTTCCCGAGTAGTCAAATTCACAGGCCTGGCTGATAATAATGGGCCCTGCACCAATGATCAGAATTTTTTTTATGTCGTTACGCTTTGGCATGTTTCATCATCTCTGCAAACTGGTTAAAAAGATAGGCTGCATCATGGGGTCCCGGGGATGCTTCCGGGTGATACTGGACGGCAAAGGCCTGGAGGCTGTCGTTTTTAAGGCCCTCAAGGGAATCTTCATTCAAATTGATATGGGTGAGACGGGCATTCTCTTTACCCAAACTATTCAGATCCACTGCAAATCCATGGTTCTGGGAGGTAATCTCCACCTTTCCTGTGGTAAGATTTTTCACTGGCTGATTGCCGCCCCTGTGACCAAATTTGATTTTCATGGTTTTTCCTCCCATGGCAAGTCCGAGAAGCTGCATGCCAAGGCAGATACCAAAAATCGGCCTAAGCCCGAGAAGTGTTTTTATGGTCTCAACAGCATAGGTAACAGGTTCCGGATCCCCCGGGCCGTTGGACAGAAAAATTCCATCTGGATTCAGGGTCTTGATGGTTTGGGCAGAGGTTGTTGCCGGGACCACCAGCACTTCACACCCCGCCTTTTCAAGGCAACGGATGATATTGTATTTAATTCCGAAATCAAGGGCCACAACTGAAAATTTTTTGCCCCTATGGTGCCAGATCAGGGGATCGGAAAGTTTTTCAATATCCACATAGTCCGGCTGGTTAAATTTCCAGAAATATGGTTTTTTTGTGGTAACCTTTTTAATAAGGTCCCGGCCTTCCATGGAGGGGCTTTTTCTTGCTTTTTCCACCAGGGAATCGGGATCAAGGTCAGAGGTAGAGATAATGGCCCGCATGGCACCTGATTTTCGTATGTGACGGGTCAGGGCACGGGTATCTAAATCCTCAATGCCCAGGACATGTCCCTTGATCAGATAATCGGCCAGGGTGCCTTTGGATTGAAAATTGCTGGGAAAATCCTGGTATTCTTTTACAATAAATGCAGATACCTGTATTCTGTCCGACTCGATATCCTCTGGGTTGACACCATAGTTTCCGATCAAAGGGCAGGTCATGGTCACCATCTGTCCCGCGTATGACGGGTCTGTCAGGATTTCCTGATACCCGGTCATGCTCGTGTTAAAGACCACTTCCCCCGTTGCTTCCCCCTGTCCTGTAAAACTCCTGCAGGGAAAGGTTCTGCCATCTTCCAGGGCTAATAATGCTTTCATGTCGATTTACAC
>PIVS01000947.1 GCA_003353855.1 Desulfobacteraceae bacterium | reverse complement strand
CATGCCAATTTTTGTTTTTGCCATAGGGCTTTTCTGGCTCTTTGACAATCCGGATTTAAACAATAAATCTGTAGTTTATTTCTTGGAACAAAAAATGAGTTACAACAGGGACAAGGTATAGAATCCATAACTTCCTCCATGTAAACCATCGTTGGATACGAAGTGGAATTATATGAAAGGAATTAAATCCCTGATCACATTTACACATCTTCTGATTTAAAAACCGGATTTATTATGCTATCGTCAGTTTTACTGAATTCTTACTCGAATAGCTACAATAGAACCAAGGTGAATCTTTTATAAGTGGCTTAAAAACAACACTTTATTGTCTTGGGTGCAAGGTATGGCAGATGATGATACCATCTTTTCTAAAATTTCCGGGCCTTATCCTGTTGGGGATGTTGCTTTTTCTGGGGTGTTTATCTAAAGATCCTACTGAAACGGCTAACTCCGATCTTAGAATATATCCGGCCCCTTACCGGATGATTATATCATCCCTCGGACCTGACAACACGGCCCCATCCGGGCATGCGAATAGAGCTGCTGTCATGGAATACATCACAGGCCCCCTGCCCGAGGGGCTGGACGAGAATGCGCTTCTTATCTTCTCTTCGAAATTCTCCATCCCACTACACTGGAGGGACAAACCGCTGTTGCTTTTCATACCCGCCACCTCATATCCCATGGAGATCAGGGTAAACGAATATCTGGTATTTGCCAGCGGTATCATGACATCCAGAACCCACCTGGACAAGTACTACGGAGAAAGGGAGTTTATCTCTCCTAAAATTCTCCGCTATGATGCTAAAAATGATGTGGCTATTAAAATTGTTCCAAGAGAACTAAGAACAGAGTTGCCCCAAATTTTCTTCGGAGAATACAGAGATATTTCCGCACGAACCGTATGGTACAGCATCGGCCAGTATAATATTGTCTATGGATTTTCCATGATAAGCTTTTTTTTCTGCTTTATGTTTGCCATTCTCTGGGCAGGCACCGGCTTTAAAAATCTAAGCCAAATCTATTTTGCCCTGACCTGTTTTTTGCTTGGAACGGCCTATTTTCATATGTTCTTTCCAAATGCCAATCTTGGCGGGCTATTCCTGTGGCAATTGTCCCGTTTCAGTTTTACCGCGTCCATTATCACTGTTTTTTTCTTTATCAT
>PIVS01000946.1 GCA_003353855.1 Desulfobacteraceae bacterium | reverse complement strand
TTCGGTTCATTGGGTGAAAGCGCCTATATCCTTGGCATGCTTGAGCAGGTGCTTGAAATGACAACCAATTATGTAAAACAGAGAAAACAATTTGGAAAATTTATCGGCCAGTTCCAGGCCATCCAGCATCAATGCGCAGATATGGCAATGGTCATAGAACAAATCAAGCTTCTTACCTATCATGCCGCATGGAAAATATCCCGGGGCCTTGATGCAAAAAAGCAGGTTGCAATGGCCAAGGCAAAGGCAAGCGACGCTGCTCGCCATGTTCCTTTGCGGGGGATGACCGTACATGGCGGTATCGGGATCATTGACGAGTACGACCTTCAGCTTTACTTCAGAAGAGCAAAGGCAAGGGAGGTCTCCTTTGGAGATGCTGATTTTCATCGTGAGTCGGTTGCACAAGCCCTGGGCCTTTAGCATTTAAAATCATGGAATCAATGAGATTTATCCGGGCCAATTATCCCTATACTGATTTTTCCACCGGTATTTCACCTGCCGTGGAAAAGGCCCTTGGGGAGGGAACATCGGGCAACACCCTGATATTGAATATGTTTAATAAGGGCAGCGTTATAGCCGGCTCTATAGCCTCTGCCGGGGGCGCTATACTATTATTTCTGGATACGAGCCAGGCGGTTGTGCCGGTGAAAACAATCAAGGATGCCTTTCCCTTATTTTTAGGTGCAATGGCCGACACAATGAAAGAACAATTTAAAATTAATGCAAAATACTCCCCCTTAAATAACATTGAGGTGGAGGGACGAAAAATTGTTTCGGCTTCGGCCCGGCTTGAAAACAAAATATTAACCATGCACCTGATGATCAATGTACTTCCCGCAAAAGATGTGGACAATGGATTTACCTGCCTTGAGCAGGAAGTCAAAAGGAAAATAATTGATTCAGACCTTATTAATCTGGCCAGGGGAACCATAGAAAGTATCTTTGGTAATACCCTGGGCATTAAGCCGGGAGATTTAACTGAAATTGAAAAATCATATGCATCACAATTACAAAGGGTAAAATAATGGAATATGAAAAACTCCTTTTAAATATAGAGAACAATATATGCAAAATTACAATTAACAGGCCTGAAGTATACAATGCACTGGATAATCAAACATGGCATGAATTACGCCATGCCTTTGAAAAGGCCGGATCAGATAAA
>PIVS01000396.1 GCA_003353855.1 Desulfobacteraceae bacterium | reverse complement strand
TACATCCAGGGTTTTGTCCCAAATACCTGCATCCGCCGAGATCGTTTCCCCGAAATGGGGATTGGTGGCCGCATTATTCACCAGGATATCCAACCTTCCGTATTCTTTTTCTATTTTTTCATACATGGCCTGGATCTGGTCAGGATATCCGGTGTGGCAGGCCATTGCCACGGCCCTGCCCCCGGCCTTGTTTATTCCTACTGCAGCCGCTTCCAGGCTTTCCGCTTTCCGGCTGACCAGGATACATAGAGCGCCGTATTCAGCCAGTTTCTCAGCCACAGCCAGACCAATCCCCCGGCTTGCGCCGGTAATCACTGCCACTCTATTGCTTAAATCGAAATCTTTCATATGCATTCTCCTTAATTTTTCTTAATTTTTCTTAGGTTACCTTAGGTTTATCTTAAATTTCCATTCACCCTTAACAGGATCATTTTTTTATAGCCGGGAGGATTCCACGAGTTGCTGGGCGGTTTTTTCAAGCCCTATGACAGCGAAAATCAGCATGGCAAACCGTTTATTGTTGGTAATCCCCTGGTGATATCGGTTATAAATCTGCTGAGCAATGACGGCCAGGCGAAAGAGGCCGAAACAATAATAAAAATCAAAATTACCGGTATCCCGGCCGGTTTTTTCGGCATATCGATCCAGGATTTCCCGGCGGGTCAGGGCTCCCTCCATATTTGTGGGCATGGTCCGCATCATCAGCATCTCTTCGGGATCATTTTTCTCCACCCAATAGGCAAGACAATTGCCAAGATCCATCAAGGGATCCCCATGGGTGGCCATTTCCCAGTCAAGGATGCCAATGATCTGTTCGGGCCGGGCAGGGTCCAGGACCAGATTATCCAGTTTATAGTCATTGTGGACCATGGCAGGATGATCCGTGTCCCCGGGCATTTTCTCGGCCAGCCAACCCATGATTGCTTCAAAATCAGGGGCATCATCTGTTTTGGCCCTGCGATATCGTTTGCTCCAGCCCTCCACCTGGCGTTTCACATAGCCCGCAGGCTTACCTATAAAATCAAGGCCTGCAGCTTTCACATCAATGGTATGAATATCTGCCAGGGCATCAACCAGATTGTCACAAAGCCTTTTTGCCTGAACAGCTGAAAAAGAAAGGCCTGTTGGCAAATCTTTTCGAAGAATGATCCCGGATAATTTTTCCATGACAAAAAACGGGGCACCGATCAGGCTTTCATCCTCTGAGAATGCCAGGGGAATGGGGCATCTGGGGAATACCGGATGCAAAGCTGAAAGCACACGATATTCCCTCCCCATATCATGACCTGCTTTGACATTGGCCCCAATGGGGGGGCGCCGGAGAACCATCTGCCGATCCCCCGCGGTAATCAGGTAGGTGAGGTTGGAAAATCCGCTGGGGAACTGGTGAATCTTTATTTCGTCCTCAAGATCATCAATATGATCTTTTAAAAAGGTTTTAACCCCATGGGCATCAATCTCTTCTCCGGGTCTGACAATGGTTGCTGTGTCTGTTACCTGCATGGAAACTTCCTCCGATCTATCACACTAGGGTTAAACAAAATCATGGTTTTTTAAATTATGGTGCCAGGCAAAAGCCCTCCACCATTTCCAATACATGGCCGGTGAACTGGTCCACGGATATTTTCTGCTTGGCGTACTTCCACCGTTTTAAGTACCATTCCTGCTGCATGGCCTTGATCATACAGGCAGTCAGATCGTGATTTCCGGGCTTGAACACGCCAATTTTCTCTCCCTGGACCAGTATATCGCTTAAAATTTTCTGGGTATGTTCTTCAATGGATTTAACCGCATCAAACCCCTGGGTTGTGAGGTTTCTTGCCTCCATAAAGGTAAAGTAGAACCAGGGCCTGAACAATTCCGACAGAAAAATATGGGCCTTGATCACTGCCCTCAATTTTTCCAAAGGATCTTTGTAGGCGTTGGAAAACTCTTCCAAAGTCCCTTTGACCATGGCCCTGGCCTGGGTCTGCATGATGGCCAGAAGTTCATCCTTACCCGGAAAATAGGCATAAAGAGCCCCCAGGCTCATGCCTGTCTTAAGACTTAAATCCCGCATGCTCATGGCCTGATACCCTTTGTTATAGGTAATACTGAAAACGGCTGCAAAAATTTTATTCAGGTTGGTCACAGCGGTTTTTTCTTTTTTAATGCGCATGACCCCCTGATTTTTCAAAAATACGGCCCGGGAGATATCCCCGCCTGAATCGGCATATTGTTTTTTAAATTGGTTGTAATTCATCTTATTCCTATCGATAGGTTTTTAAGATCCGTTTGGCCAGGGAAGTTTTGTGGACCTCATCTGCCCCGTCGTAAATTCTGGCAGCCCGTTCATGGCGGAAAAACCAGGCCAGAATCGTATCATCTGTCATGCCAAGGCCGCCGTAGACCTGGAGGGCCCGGTCCACAATCTGATTCATGGTGTTGGCCACCACAAACTTGATCATGGAAATACTGTCACGGGCCTTTGATGCCCCGTTTTGATCAATTTGCCAGGCAGAATTCAAGGTGAGCAGACGGGCCGCTGCAAGCTCTGCCGATGATTCGGCAATCCAATTCTGGATGGTCTGCCTGGTGCCAAGGGTCTTACCAGAAAGAGAGATCACTCTTGTATTGGCCCGCTGGCACATGAGATCAAGGGCCCGCTGGCAAATACCAAGCCACCGCATGCAGTGGTGAATCCTTCCCGGCCCCAGTCTATCCTGTGCCATGACAAACCCCTGCCCCTCTGCACCCAGAAGATTTTCCCGGGGCACCCTGCAGGACTCAAAGAGAATTTCCGCATGGCTGGAATAATCGCTGCCCTCATGTCCCATGACCGGAATGTTCCGGACCAGGTTGAATCCCTTTGTATCCGTGGGCACCATAATCATACTGGCCTGCAAATAGGTGGGGGCTTCGGGATTGGTAACGGCCATGACAATGGCAAAATCAGCACCATCTGCCGCCGTGGTGTACCATTTATGGCCGTTGATCACATAGTCATCTCCATCTTTCTTTGCCGTGGTCTCCAGCATCACGGGGTTGGATCCGGGCATATCAACCTCGGTCATTGCAAAGCAGGACCGGATATCCCCCCGGACCAGGGGGTTGAGGAAACGCTCTTTCTGAATCTTAGTTCCATGGGCATGAAGGATCTCCACATTCCCTGCATCCGGGGCCTGGCACCAGAACACATAATGGCCCAAAGGAGATTTTCCCAGGGCCTCGGAAACCAGGCCGTGCTCCAGCAGTGAGAGCCCCATACCTCCGCATTCCACTGGAAAATTGGGTGCCCATAAGTCCATTTTCTTTACCATGGCCTGTTTTTCACGGAGAACAGGCAAAAGCTCTTTAAAATCTTTTACCATGAATGCAGGTTCCAGGGGGATGAGTTCTTTATCCACAAACTCGTGGATCATGGAAACGATGGTTTGAATCTTATCTGACACTTGAAAATCCAATATTTTCTCCTTTGAATAGATTGACGATATATGGACTATATTAGGCAGAAAATTCATTGAAGTCAAGACTTAAAACGAACGAATGTTCGTTTTTTAACACCCGATACCAAGGGTTAATCTATTCCCTCCTCCACTAGCGCTTTTTATAAATCCGATGCCATGACCGACGTATGCATTATAAACACCTTGAAAACCATACATTTCCGATTGGACAAAAGTGTTGCCACCTTTATCTTTTCCTTTTTTAGGAATTATACCAAATAGAATATGACCATCGAAAGGTGAAGGCAAATCCATACCTTTTTGAGGTGTAGTGCTTTCTATTGAAATGTCGTATCCATCAGACTCTTTGTAATGTGAAGTTTGCTTCTTTGTTGTTAATCGGTCTGTCAGAATACCAGAGAAATTAGATACTAAAGAGCCGTATGATGAACCATTATCATTAAATACAAGATGTCCCCCTCTTAAAAATTATTGAATGCCAACTCTACCAAATTTTTTGAAAATTATGTCGCAAAAGAAGTGAAAAAGTTGTCCCTAAAAAATTTGTGCTTATCGGTAGCGTCGACAGGAGAAGATATTGGAAAAGGCAAAAATATTTGTTCGGATTATAGTCCTAGAAAAGGATATCTGGAAAAATCATGAGCATGCTGACCTGTCCGTCTTTCTCCTGCGTCTCAAACTGATACTGGTCAGAATAAAATGTGGCCAGGCGTTCCCTGATATTTTTAATACCAATACCGTTTGATGTCCTGGGGTCAGCCGAATCAGGGGGAACCCACGTGCCGGTATTGGATACCTTGATGGATATCCTTTTGCCAGGACAAAATTTTACAATGATATGGATGTCAAGATAATCCGGACTGGTCTGGGTTCCGTACTTGACGGCATTTTCAGCAAGGGGTTGGAGAATAAACGCCGGAATAATGATGTGTTTTGTATCGGGCTCCATATCAATGAAGAGGTTCATATAATTTCCAAACCGAAGTTTCTCCATGGACAGGTAATGATCAATGATGGAAATCTCACGGGTAATGGAATGAATATTTTTTGCCCCCTGGGAAAGGGAAAGTCTGCAGAACTCGGCCAAATGGGAAATCATTTGATGGGCGGCTTCCCTGTCGCTGAAAATCGCCCCCCGGATGGATGTCAGTGAATTAAACAGGAAGTGGGGATTGATCTGGTAGCGCAATTTTTCCCGCTCCTGCTTTTTTGCTGTAAGTCGGGCAGCTTCCTTTTTTTGTTTTTGCAATACCAATTCCATTTCCAGTCTAAGGTTTTTCCG